>JBKJIE010000041.1:0-3988 GCA_046598715.1 Acidimicrobiales bacterium
GCGTCGCCGTCGGCGATCGTGCCGTCGAGCAGGGCCGAGGCCAGGCGGTCCACCACCTCGCGCTGGATCACCCGCTTGAGGGGCCGGGCACCGAAGGCCGGGTCGTAGCCCTGCGTCGCGATGGCCGCCCTGGCGGCATCGGTGACCTCGAGGGTGATGCGGCGCTCGGCGAGACGCCCACGGAGGTGGTCGAGCTGGAGGTCGATGATCGGGGCGAGATCAGCCTCGGTGAGCGGGCGGAAGCGCACGATCTCGTCGATGCGGTTGACGAACTCGGGGCGGAAGTGGTCGATGGGCTCGCCCACGAGGTTCGACGTCATGATCAGCACGGTGTTCGTGAAGTCGACCGTGCGGCCCTGGCCGTCGGTCAGACGGCCGTCGTCGAGCACCTGCAAGAGGATGTTGAACACATCGGGGTGGGCCTTCTCGAGCTCGTCGAGCAGCACCACCGAGTAGGGGCGGCGGCGTACGGCCTCGGTGAGCTGACCGCCCTGGTCGTAGCCGACGTAGCCGGGGGGCGCGCCGACGAGCCGGCTCACGGCGTGCTTCTCCATGTACTCGCTCATGTCGATGCGGACCATGGCCCGCTCGTCATCGAAGAGGAAGTCGGCCAGCGTGCGGGCCAGCTCGGTCTTGCCCACGCCGGTGGGACCCAGGAAGAGGAACGAGCCGATGGGCCGGTTGGGGTCGGACAGGCCAGCCCGGCTGCGGCGGATGGCGCTGGCCACCGCGACGACAGCCTCCTCCTGCCCGACCACCCGCTCGTGGAGGACATCCTCCATCCGGACGAGCTTGGCCGTCTCACCCTCCATGAGGCGCGAGACCGGCACGCCCGTCCACTTGGCGACGATCTCGGCCACGTCCTCGGCGTCGACCTCCTCCTTGAGCATCCGATGGGTGCCCTGGAGCTCGTCGAGCGCAGCAGTGGCGGCGTCGATGTCGCGCTCCAGCTCCGGGATCCGTCCGTAGCGGAGCTCAGCGGCCTTCTCGAGGTCGTCCTCCCGCTCGAGGTCGCCGCGGAGCCCCTCGAGCTCCTCCTTCAGCGCCCGGATCCGACCGATCGCCTCCTTCTCGTTGGTCCAGTGGGCCAGCATCGCGTCGCGCTGCTCGATGAGGTCGGCCAGCTCCGCCTCGAGGGCCTCCAGCCGGTCGGCCGACGCGGCGTCGGTCTCCTTGGCCAGCGCCACCTGCTCGATCTCGAGCTGACGGACGCGTCGCTCGACGACGTCGATCTCGGTGGGCAGCGAGTCGATCTCGATGCGCAGCTTCGACGCCGCCTCGTCCATGAGGTCGATCGCCTTGTCGGGCAGGAAGCGGCCCGTGAGGTAGCGATCGGACAGCACGGCCGCGGCCACCAACGCCGCATCTTGGATGCGCACACCGTGGTGCACCTCGTAGCGCTCCTTCAGGCCGCGCAGGATGGCCACGGTGTCCTCCACGGTGGGCTGACCCACGAACACCTGCTGGAACCGGCGCTCGAGAGCGGCGTCCTTCTCGATGTGGCTGCGGAACTCATCGAGCGTGGTGGCGCCGATCATGCGCAGCTGGCCGCGGGCCAACAGGGGCTTGAGCATGTTGCCGGCGTCCATCGCCCCCTCAGCGGCGCCCGCGCCCACCACGGTGTGGAGCTCGTCGATGAAGGTGATCACCTCGCCTTCAGCATCGGTGATCTCCTTCAGCACCGCCTTCAAACGTTCCTCGAACTCGCCGCGGTACTTCGCGCCCGCCACCATCGAGCCGAGGTCGAGGCTGATGAGCCGCTTGTGCTTGAGGCTCTCGGGCACGTCGCCTTCGACGATGCGCCGAGCGAGCCCCTCCACGATCGCCGTCTTCCCCACCCCAGGCTCACCGATCAGGACCGGGTTGTTCTTGGTGCGACGGGACAGCACCTGGATCACCCGGCGGATCTCCTCGTCGCGCCCGATGACCGGGTCGATCTTGCCGGCCCGGGCCGCCTCGGTGAGATCGCGTCCGTACTTCTCGAGGGCCTGGTACTGCTCCTCAGGGTTCTGCGAGGTGACCCGGTGGCTGCCGCGCACCTCGGCCATCGCGCCGAGCAGGGCCTCGCGCTCCACGCCGATCCGATCGGCGAGCGCGAGCAGGAGGTGCTCGGTGGAGAGGTACTCGTCGTGCAGGTCGCCACGGGCCGCGTCGGCCGCCTCGATCACGGCCTGCAGGTCGCGTGACAGGCGCGCCTCGCTCCCGTAGGCCTTGGGCAGCTTGGCGATGACCTCCGCCGTGGCGTTTCGCAGCTCGAGAGGCGTCTTGCCCACCCGTTGCAGGATGGGCAAGACGATGCCCTCCTCCTGGCCCAGCAGGGCTAGGAGGAGGTGCTCGGGGGTGACCTCAGGGTTGCTCTCCGCCTTCGCCGTCTCCAGCGCGCGGTTGATGGCCTCCTGGGTCTTCTGGGTCCAGCGGTTCGGGTCGAGCGCCATGGTGATCACCTACTGGTTCTGTGTGCACTCAGCACCGCCTGGCGGTGCTGAGTGCACACAGAAGGCGGGGTTGGTTAGCGGTTGCGGAAGAGGGTGACGGCTTGGTTCAGTGGCACGAGGTCGCGGCGGTACTGGCGGTGGGTCTGCTGCACGGCGGCCGCCATCGCGTCGCGCAGGCCGGCAAGCTCGCGGCGCACCTGCGCCAGCTCGGCCTCGAGCTCGAGGACGCGCTGCACACCGGCCAGGTTGAGGCCCTCCGCGGTGAGGTCCTGGATGCGGCGGAGCACGGCGATGTCATCGTCGCTGTAGCGGCGACTGCCACCGCCGGTGCGGGCCGGGTCGAGCAGGCCCTTGCGCTCGTAGATGCGCAAGGTCTGCGGGTGCAGACCTGCGAGCTCCGCGGCGACGGAGATGACGTAGACGGCTCGATCGGCAGCATTGGTCATGTGGATCACACCCCGAGGTGCGCCCGCGGGGATTCCCCGTGGGCCGCGGCTTGGAGGGCTTCGACCGCCTTGCGCTCGGCGCTCGACAGCGTGGACGGAACCGCCACCTCGACGGTGACGAGCAGATCCCCGGCCGCCTTCGCCGAGGAGACTCCCTTGCCCTTCACCCGGAAGGTGCGACCCGACTTCGTGCCGGGCGGGATGCGCAGGGTGACGGGGCCGGAGGCCAGGGTGGGCACCGTGATGTCGGCCCCGAGCGCGGCCTCGGCGAAGGTGATCGGCGCCGTGAGGGTGAGGTCGGTGCCCTTGCGGCCGAAGAGGTGGTGCGGGGTGACGCGCACCACGACGTAGAGGTCGCCGGGGGGGCCACTGTTGCGACCTGGCCCACCTCGGCCCTTCAGCCGGATGCGCTGCCCGTCGTAGACACCCGCGGGCACCCGCATCTTGACCTCGCGCGGGCGGCGCTCGACGCCCGTGCCCCGACAGGTTCCACACGGGTCGTCGATGATCAGGCCCCGACCGGCACAGGCCGGGCACGGCGACGACAGGGAGAACAGACCCTGGTTGTCGGACACCACACCACTGCCCCCACAGCTGCCGCAGCGGTGGGGCAGCGTGCCGGGCTTGGCGCCCGAGCCGTTGCACGTGCCGCATGGCGCGTCGCTGGTGAGGTGCACCGCGGTGGTGACGCCGGCCGCGGCATCCTCGAAGGTGAGGTGGAGCTCGGCCTCGAGATCCTGACCCCGGTGCGGCCCGCCCCGGCCACCGCCTCCTCGGCGCCCGCCGCGGCCGAACAGACCGCCCAGCAGGTCGCCGAGATCGCCGCCCTCTGTGTAGCTGAACCCACCGGGCCCACCACCGCCACCCGGGAAGCCCGCGGCGCCAGGACCGAGGCGGCGCACCTCGTCGTACTCCTTGCGCTTGACGGGATCACCGACGACGTCGTACGCCGCGGAGATCTCCTTGAACCGCTCCTCGGCCGCCGCCTCACCGGCGTTGGCATCGGGGTGGTACTGCCGCGACAGCTTCCGGTACGCGCTCTTGATCTCCTTGGCGGTGGCCGTGTCGGACACGCCAAGGACCCGGTAGTAGTCCTTGTCGAACCAC
>JBKJIE010000126.1:0-9305 GCA_046598715.1 Acidimicrobiales bacterium
CCGGACGGCCTGCGCAACGCGCTGCAGACCACCACCCTGCTCGACGGCATCGAGGAGAACCGCTTCGACGCGGTCTTCGGCGGGGCCCGGCGCGATGAGGAGAAGGCCCGCGCGAAGGAGCGGGTGTTCTCCTTCCGCGACGAGTTCGGTCAGTGGGACCCGAAGAACCAGCGGCCCGAGCTGTGGAGCCTCTACAACGGGCGCCACAAGCAGGGCGAGCACATCCGCGTGTTCCCGCTGAGCAACTGGACCGAGCTCGACATCTGGCAGTACATCGCCGATGAGGCCGTCGAGCTCCCGTCGATCTACTTTGCCCACTCCCGCAGCGTGTTCCACCGCGACGGCATGTGGATGGCCGACTCACCGCTCATCCAGCGCCAGCCCGGCGAGGACGTCGAGGAGCGGATGGTGCGGTTCCGCACCGTCGGCGACGTGACCTGCACGGGCTCGGTCGAGTCGGCGGCCGACACGCTCGAGCTGGTGATCGCCGAGGTGGCGGCCACCCGGCTGACCGAGCGCGGGGCCACCCGCGCCGACGACCGCATCAGCGAGGCCGGCATGGAAGACCGCAAGCGCGAGGGGTACTTCTGATGCTGGAGGAGCGCTGATGGAGATGCTCCGTCTTGCCACCGCGGGCTCCGTCGACGACGGAAAGTCGACCCTCATCGGGCGCCTGCTCTACGACTCCAAGGCGATCTTCGAGGATCAGCTCGAGGCCGTGGAGCGCACGTCGCGCGAGCGGGGCGACGTGCACACGAACCTGGCGCTGCTCACCGATGGCCTGCGGGCGGAGCGCGAGCAGGGCATCACGATCGACGTTGCCTATCGCTACTTCGCCACCCCGAAGCGCAAGTTCATCATCGCCGACACGCCGGGCCACACGCAGTACACGCGCAACATGGTCACCGGCGCGTCCACGGCCGATCTCGCCCTGATCCTCGTCGACGCGCGCAAGGGCATCCTCGAGCAGTCGCGTCGCCACGCCTTCCTCTCGTCGCTGCTTGGCATCCCCCACCTCGTGCTGTGCGTCAACAAGATGGACCTCGTCGATTGGTCGGAGGAGCGCTTCGAGGAGATCAAGGCCGAGTTCCGCAGCTTCGCCATGAAGCTCGACGTGCACGACCTCACCTTCATCCCGGTGTCGGCGCTCCACGGCGACAACGTCGTCGATCGCTCCACCAACATGCCGTGGTACGAGGGAACATCGCTCCTGCATCACCTCGAAGAGGTGCACATCGCGTCGGACCGCAACCTCATCGACGCCCGCTTCCCGGTGCAGTACGTCATCCGGCCCCAGAACCAGACCGACCACGCCACCCACGACTACCGCGGCTACGCCGGACAGATGGCCGGTGGCGTGCTCAAGCCGGGCGACGAGGTGGTGGTGCTGCCGTCCGGCTTCACCACGACCATCGCCTCGATCGACACGGCCGACGGCCCCATCGACGAGGCCTACGCGCCCATGTCGGTCACGCTGCGCCTCACGGACGACGTCGACGTGTCCCGTGGCGACATGATCACCCGCGTCCGCAACCAACCGCACATGGGCCAGGACATCGAGGCCATGGTGTGCTGGATGTCCGACACCACGTGGCTGCGCGAGGGGGCGAAGCTGGCGATCAAGCACACCACCCGATGGGCCCGGGCCCTCGTGAAGGACCTGCAGTACCAGCTCGACATCAACACGCTGCACCGCTACGAGGACTCCGTCGGCCTGTCGCTCAACGAGATCGGTCGGGTCACCCTGCGGATCACCCAGCCCCTCCTCTTCGACGAGTACCGCCGCAACCGCACGACGGGAAGCTTCATCCTCGTGGACGAGGTGTCGCAGACCACCGTGGGTGCCGGCATGATCCTCGGGCCCACCGAGCCGTAGTCCAGATGAGCGACAACATCACCTGGCACCCGGGTCAGGTGCAGCGGTCGGAGCGCCCGTCGCAGGGCGCCACGGTGTGGCTCACCGGGTTGTCAGGCTCGGGGAAGTCCACGGTTGCGGCGGCGTGCGAACGCCGGCTGGTCGACGCAGGGCGACCTGCCTACGTGCTCGACGGCGACAACCTGCGTCACGGCCTCAACGGCGATCTCGGCTTCTCGTCGGCCGATCGAGCCGAGAACGTGCGGCGAGTGGGCCACGTGACGCGCCTCTTGGCCGACGCTGGTGTCGTGGTACTGGTGCCGCTGATCAGCCCCTACCGAGTCGACCGGGATCGGGTGCGCCAGCTCCACCTTGAGGCGGGCGTGCCGTTCCTCGAGGTGTTCGTCGACACGCCCATCGAGCTGTGCGAGCAGCGCGACCCGAAGGGTCTCTACGCGAAGGCGCGGGCCGGGGAGATCACCGGGTTCACCGGGATCGACGACCCCTACGAGGCGCCCGTGTCGCCGCAGCTCGTGCTCACGCCAGGCGACGGCGACGCTGAAGCGATGGCGGCGATCGTGGTGGGGCTGCTGCCGTAGAGGCTCAGCTGGCGCATCCGAAGCTCAGCGGTGCAGCGGCTTGTACTTGATGCGGTGGGGCTGGTCGGCCTCGGCGCCGAGCTCCTTGTGCCGCCAGTCCTCGTACTCGGAGAAGTTGCCCTCGAACCAGCGCACCACGCTGTCGCCCTCGAAGGCGAGGATGTGGGTGGCGATGCGATCGAGGAACCAGCGATCGTGGCTGATCACCACCGCACAGCCGGCGAAGGCCTCGAGCGCGTCTTCGAGCGCACGGAGCGTGTCGACGTCGAGGTCGTTGGTGGGCTCGTCGAGGAGGAGCACGTTGGCGCTCTCCTTCAGCATCTTGGCGAGCAGCACCCGGTTGCGCTCGCCGCCGGAGAGCAACCCCACCTTCTTCTGCTGGTCGGAGCCCTTGAAGTTGAAGTTCGACACATAGGCCCGACCGTTCACCTCACGGTTGCCTACCTTCATGAACTCGACGTTGCCCGTGATCTCCACGTAGACGGTGGCCTCGGGATCGAGGCTGTCGCGGCTCTGATCGACATAGGCCAGGTCGACCGTCTCGCCCACGGTGAACTTCCCCGAGTCGGGCTCTTCCTGGCCGGTGATCATGCGGAACAGGGTGGTCTTGCCTGCGCCGTTGGGACCGATCACCCCGACGATCCCCGCCGGCGGCAGCTTGAAGTCGAGCCCCTCGAAGAGCAGTCGGTCGCCGTAGCCCTTGGCTACCTCGTGGGCCTCGATGACGACTCCGCCGAGCCGTCGTCCGGTGGGCAGCTGGATCTGGAGGCGATCGGCGCCGCGCTCGGCCTCCTCGGCCTCCGCCCGCAGCTTGTCGTAGGCGGCCAGACGTGCCTTGCCCTTCGCCTGGCGCGCCTTCGGGGCCATTCGCACCCATTCGAGCTCGCGCTCGAGGGTGCGCTTGCGCGTGGAGTCGACCTTCTCTTCGGTCGCGAGGCGGGCCTGCTTCTGCTCGAGCCAGCTCGAGTAGTTGCCCTCGAAAGGGTGGCCCTTGCCGCGGTCGAGCTCCAGGATCCACTTGGCCACGTTGTCGAGGAAGTAGCGATCGTGGGTGATGGCGACCACGGTTCCCTGGTAGTCGCGCAGGGTGCGCTCGAGCCACGCAACCGATTCGGCGTCGAGGTGGTTGGTGGGCTCATCGAGGAGCAGCAGGTCGGGGTGCGAGAGCAGGAGTCGGCACAGCGCCACCCGGCGGCGCTCGCCCCCGGAGAGGGTGGTGACGTCGGCATCACTCGGCGGCAGGCGCAGGGCGTCCATGGCGATCTCGAGGTGGCGGTCGAGGTCGTCGGCCCCGGCGGCTTGGATCTTCGCCTCGAGCTCGGCCTGCTCGGCGCCGATCTTCTCGTAGTCGGCGTCGGGGTCGGCGTACCTGGCGAGGACCGCGTCATAGCGCTCCAGCAGCCCGGCCACCTCGGCCACGCCGTCCATCACGTTGCCCTTCACGTCCTTGGCCGGGTCGAGGTGGGGCTCCTGCTCCAACAGGCCAACCGTGAAGCCAGGCGACAGGCGCGCGTCACCCGTGTAGCCGTCGTCGAGCCCGGCCATGATGCGCAGCAGCGATGACTTCCCGGAGCCATTGGCGCCGATCACGCCGATCTTGGCGCCCGGGTAGAAGGACAAGCTGATGTCCTTCAGCACCTCACGGTCGGGCGGGTGGAATCGGCCCACCTTGTGCATCGTGAAGATGAACTGGGCGCTGCTGCTCGACATGGCGGTCGACGGTAGCGGCAGGCAGTCACCGACCCCGAACCCGGCGACCGCGAAACCCGGCACCACCCATCCCGGCGGACTAGGAGGAAATGGTCACATCAGGCCATGGTCGTCCATCTCCGACATCGGGAGACTACGGGGGTTCGAATTGATCCTCGGGAGCGCTCATCATGGGTTCAGGCAAGCTGGGTTCAGGCAAGCTGGGTTTGGGCAAGGTCCGCACGTTGGTCGTGTTGGCGGCCTCGACGGCGCTGGCCGTCGCCTCGGTCACCCCGGCGGTCGCAGCCGGAGCGCCGCCGGCGGGGGTGGGCAGCTCGTCGGGCACGGCATCGCTGCTCAGCCTGGCGCTCGGCGCCGATGCGCTCGCTCTGCGACTCGTGGGTGAGGACGCCCAGACCACCAACGACACCGGAGCTGGCGGGCCGAGCGCCCTCGAGCGCGTGTCGCCCCTCCAGATCACCTCGGCCCTGCTCCCGGCGCTGGCCGCCGTCAGCCAGCCGACGGTTGAGACAAGGTCGAGCAGTGGGGAAGATGCCACGTCCACGCCCCCTGTTGACCTCGGTGCTCTCGTCGCCGGTGGGATCGTGCCCGGGCTGGTGGCGGGCACGATCGATCCCGTCGCGCTGCGCTCGGCAGTGGATGCCAGCGGGGCCGTCAGCTCAGCCAGCGGGGGCGTGCGCGATCTTGCCCTGGTGGGCGGGCTGCTTCGGGCCGGCACCACCACGGCTGGACTCGGGAGCACCGCCCTCGTCACCGACGCAGGCTCGGTGCGGGGCCTGCAGATGGATCACCTCGATGTGCTCGACCTCACGGCGATCCTCGGTGCCCTTGGGATCTCGCTGCCGGACCTGCCGATCGATGTCGCGGTCGGCCTCCTCGACCAGCTCGGCCTCCCTGTCCCCGGCGGCGTGTCCTCGGCCGCGCTGCTCACCGTCATCAACGGGCTGCTCGATCAGACGAGCGCCGTGCGAACGCAGGTGACGACCCTCCAAGGGCAGATCGACGGCGTTCAGGCGCAGCTGACGGCGCTCACCTCGCAGCTCGCCACCCAGCAGGCCCTGCTGGCGGCGTGCGTGGTGCCCGGGCTCTGCGCCCCGATCCAGGCACTGGTGACGTCGCTCACCACGCAGGTCGACGCCGCGCAGGCACAGCTCGATGCCCTCGCGGCGCAGGTCCAGGCGCTGCTCGACACGGTGCGTGCGCCGCTGGACCAGCTGCTCGGCATCCTCAACGGTGTGCTCGACGCCCTCGACGGGGCACCGCTGCTCGTCGTCGACAACCTGGCCGTGGGGCTCACCGCCCGGGCCGGCGACACGCTCGGCACATCGGTCGCCAAGGTGGTCGGGTCGGTGGGTGCCGTTCACATCGGCGCTCAATCGCTCGGTGGGCTTGATGCGGGCGCAACAGCGGCTCAGCTCGGTGCGCTCGGTGATCAGGTGACCTCCGCGCTCGGTGGCATCCTGTCGTCGATCGACCCGTCGCTGGGCGCCCTCGTCCAGGTCGACCTGCTCGACCGGGTGACCTCAGTGAGCCAGAGCGGCGGCGTCACCAAGGCGTCCGCGGCCATCACCGGCCTTCGGGCCACGATCACCCCGCCTGACGTCTGCGGCGTGCTCGGCCGCCTGGCGGCGGTTCCCGATTCGCTGGCGGCTGTGCTCGGCGGCAGCGGCCTGCCGGTGCCCTCCCTTCCCGTGCCGGTCACCGACCTGCTCAGTGGGCTCGGGTCGACGGTCAGCTGCAACGTGACGGCCGGTTCGCTCTCGGCGACCACCCTCGTCAACGGCGTGGCCACCGCGCTCACCCAGCCGGCTCGGGTGGAGGCGCTGAGCCTGGCGGGAGCCGGCACGTTCGCGGCGCTGGCCGCACCGACCACGACCCCGGGTGCACTGCCGGTCACGGGCGGAGACTCGCAGCTCGGGCTGCTGGCCCTCGGGGCGTGCCTCGTCGGCCTGACGTCCCGCCGGCTCGTGGTGCGCGGCCGCTGATCTAGGAGAACCTGATCTAGCAGCGGTAGATGCGGTGCAGGTGGGGGAGCGCGACCACGTGGTCGACGTCGCCCACCACGATCCACGCCGAGCGCGAGGTGCACGAGAGCAGCGTGCCCTCGATCACTCCGGCCGCCGTCTCCGCCGCCACCTCTGCGCCGACCAGCATGCGCAGGTCGTGCAGCGACACGCCCTCACTGCCGCCGTCCAGTGCGTGCGCTGCTCCCACGGGCTGCCTCCGTTTGCCGTCGGGCTGGGTTCTCGTCGGTCTACCCCCGGTTCACCTTCCGGTGGTGGATGCCGACCCCGTTACCATCGGCACCAATGGCCGCAGACTCAACCTCAGATCTGACCCCGAGCTCGCTGGGACCCAACGCCTGGCTCGTCGATGAGATGCATGAGCAGTACCTCGCTGATCCAACGTCGGTGAGCGAGAGCTGGCGCGACTTCTTTGCCGACTACAAGCGAGATGCGGAGCCGCAGGCCCCGGTCGCGCCGGCGGCACCTGCGGCTGAGTCGGCGGCAGCTGCAGTCGTCCCGGCGACCGCCCCTTCAGAGGCCGCGTCAGCCGCTGCCTCACAGGCGGCGGCAGTGGCGTTGGGGGAGCCGATCCGCGGCGCCGGTGCACGGATCGTGGCCAACATGGAGGCCAGCCTGGGCGTCCCCACCGCCACGAGCTTCCGGATCGTCCCGGCCAAGCTGCTCGAAGTGAACCGGAAGGTCATCAACGGCTATCTCGGCCGCACGCGTGGCGGCAAGGTGAGCTTCACGCACATCATTGGCTTCGCGGTGGTGCGGGCCATCCACGACACCGTGCCCGTGATGAACCGGTCGTACCTCGAGGACCCGGACGGCAAGCCGCGGTTCGTCAGCCGTGAGCACATCGGGCTCGGCATCGCCGTCGACATGGAGAAGAGCGACGGCAGTCGCACGCTGCTCGTGCCCGTCGTGAAGGATGCCGACACCCTCGACTTCCGCGGCTTCTGGGGCGCCTACGAGGAGCTCATCCGCAAGGTGCGCTCCAACAAGCTCAGCCCCGACGACTTCGGTGGCATCACGGTCAGCCTCACGAACCCGGGCACGATCGGCACGCTCCAATCGGTGCCGCGGCTGATGCCTGGGCAGGGCCTCATCGTGGGAGTCGGGAGCATCGACTACCCGGCCGAGTGGAAGGCCGCCGATCCCGTCACGCTGGCTGACCTCGGCGTGTCCAAGGTCATCACGATCAGCTCCACCTACGACCACCGCATCATCCAAGGCGCGGAGTCGGGGCTGTTCCTGAAGCGCGTCGAGGAGCTGCTCCTCGGCGCCGACGGCTTCTACGACGAGCTGTTCCGCGCCCTCGACGTGCCCTACGAGGCCGTGCAGTGGCGACGCGACGTCAACCCCATCGACCGCGAGCAGGCCATGCTCGACAAGCAGATGGCGGTCGCCAACCTCATCCGCCTCCACCGCGTGCGTGGTCACCTCATCGCGGATCTCGACCCGCTGCGGTGGAAGGAGCCCACGATGCCCGTGGAGCTCGATCCCGCCACCTACGGGCTGACGATCTGGGACCTCGACCGCGAGTTCCTCACCGGTGGGCTCGGTGGGCGGGAGCGCTTCGCCCTCGGCGACATCCTCCACGTGCTGCGCGATGCCTACTGCCGCACGATCGGCATCGAGTACATGCACATCCAGGATCCGGTCGAGCAGCGCTGGATCCAGGATCAGGTGGAGGGCGTCTCACCGGAGCTCCCCACCGACGATCAGCGCCACATCCTCGAGCGCCTCAACGCGGCCGAGGCCTTCGAGAAGTTCCTGGCCACGAAGTACGTGGGCCAGAAGCGCTTCGGGCTCGAAGGCGCGGAGTCGGCCATCCCGATCCTCGACGCCATCCTCGAGGCGGCGGCCGACGGCGACCTCGACGGCGCCGTCATCGGCATGCCGCACCGCGGCCGGCTCAACGTGCTCACCAACATCGTGGGCAAGAGCTACGACCAGATCTTCAAGGAGTTCGAGGGCCAGGTCGACCCCGACTCGATGCAGGGGTCGGGCGACGTGAAGTACCACCTCGGGCAGAGCGGCAAGTTCGTCGGCCGCAGCGGCAAGGACATCCCGGTGGAGCTGGCCGCCAACCCCAGCCACCTCGAAGCCGTCGACCCGGTGGTCGTCGGCATGGTGCGGGCGAAGCAAGACGCGATCAACGCGCCCGAGTCGTTCTCGGTGCTCCCGATCCTGATGCACGGCGATGCCGCGTTCGCAGGCCAAGGCGTAGTGGCCGAGACGCTCAACATGAGCGACATCAAGGGCTACCGGGTCGGAGGCACGATCCACGTCGTCGTGAACAACCAGATCGGGTTCACCACCACGCCCGAGTCGGCCCGCACCGGCTACTACTCCACCGACGTCGCCAAGATCATCCAGGCACCGATCTTCCACGTGAACGGCGACGACCCGGAGGCCTGTGTGCGCGTGGCGCGCCTGGCCTTCGCCTACCGGCAGCGGTTCCGCAAGGACGTGGTGATCGACATGGTCTGCTACCCCCGCCACGGACACAACGAGGGCGACGACCCGAGCTACACGCAGCCGCTGATGTACGCCAAGATCGACGAGCGCCGCTCGGTGCGGAAGCTCTTCACGGAGTCGCTCGTGAAGCGAGGCCAGCTGTCGCTCGAAGAGGCCGAGCACGCCCTCGACGACTACCACGCGCGGCTGCAGACGGCGCTCGACGAGACCCGCCAATCGGCCCCCGCCACCGAGCACGTGGCCCGGGCGCCGGCACCGTCGGTGGGTGTGCTGCCTGCGGTCGACACCGGCGTCACGCGTCAGGTCCTCGACCGGATCTACGCCGCGCTCTCCACGTTCCCCGACGAGTTCAACGTCCACCCCAAGCTGCTCAAGCAGTTCGACGCACGCGACAAGATGTGGGCCGATGGCGAGGTCGACTGGGCTCTCGCCGAGGCGATGGCCTACGGCTCGCTGCTCCTCGAGGGCACCAACCTGCGGATCGCCGGCCAGGACACGCGGCGGGGCACGTTCACCCACCGCCATGCCGTGATACATGACCAGAACCGCGAAAAGTTCGACGAAGGCACCTATACGCCGCTGCAAAACGTCGCGCCAAACCAAGCGCCGTTTGTGGTGATTGATTCGATCTTGTCCGAAGAGGCGGTG
>JBKJIE010000007.1:0-39969 GCA_046598715.1 Acidimicrobiales bacterium
GGCAGGGCCCGGTGGTGCGAGCGTGGGCGATGCCACGAAGACCCGTTGACGGCGCGCGCTCACCGTCGTACCCTCGGATCTCGCACGACATCGGTGTAACTCCACCGTTGTCACGCCTCGAGACCACCACCTCGATCTAAAACGCAGGGGAGCACGCGCATGAGCACGGACGGATTCAGCGGCCGCGAAGCGGCCGGCATCGTCGGGATCACCTACCGCCAGCTCGACTACTGGGCCCGCACCGATCTCATCCGTCCGTCGCTCGCCGATGCCAAGGGGAGCGGCAGTCGTCGTCGCTACTCGTACCGCGATCTCATCGAGCTGAAGCTCATCAAGACGCTCCTCGATGCCGGCCAGAAGCTCGAGCGCGTGCGCGCCGCCTTCGACTACCTCCGCGACCTCGGCGACGACCTCACCGCCGTGCAGCTCGTCATCGCGGGTGACAGCGTCGTGCTCGTCCGCGACAGTGGTGAGCTGCTCGACGTCGTGAACCGATACCAGGGCCAGGGCGTGCTCAACCTCCTCGCCCTCGACGGCGTGGTCGAGCAGGTCGACGCGGCCATCGTGGAGTTTCGTCCGGCAGCAGCCGGCCAGGACACCGACGGTTCCGGCCCGGTCCGCGCCGCCCGATAGGTTCGGCGGGGTGAGCCTTCGCCACTCGCCGCTCGACGCTGCCCATCGCGCCCTCGGCGCAAAGATGGTCCCTTTCGGGGGATGGGACATGCCGCTGTCGTACCCCGAGGGCACGATCGCCGAGCACAAGGCCTGCCGCTCCGGCGCCGTGGTGTTCGACGTCAGCCACCTCGGCACGGTGCGCGTCAGCGGCCCGGCGGCACTCGCGCACCTGCAGGCGGCGCTCACCAACGACCTGACGAAGATCGCTCCGGGACGGGCGCAGTACACCCACCTGCTCGACGACTCCGATGCCTCGGTGCTCGACGACATCATCGTGTGGTGGGTGCACGATGCCGTGTTCGACGTCATGCCCAACGCGTCGAACACCGATCGCGTGATCGATGCCATCGGCGGCGACGACGTCACAGCGACGCGAGCGATCCTCGCCGTGCAGGGCCCCACGGCCCGTCAGCACCTGGCCACCATCGCACCTGAGGCGGCCGCCGTCGGCCGGTTCCGGGTGGGCGAGGCAGAGGTGGCTGGTGTGCGCTGCACGGTGGCCGGCACGGGCTACACGGGCGAAGACGGCGTGGAGCTGGCCGTGCCGGCGGAGTCCGCCGCCATGGTGTGGGCGGCGGTGCTGAGCACCGGCGTGGCGCCCGCCGGTCTTGGTGCCCGCGACACGCTGCGCCTCGAGGCGGGCCTGCCGCTCCACGGCTACGAGCTGGGCCCCGGGATCACGCCGCTGCAAGCCGGGCTCGGTTGGGTGGTCGCCTGGGACAAGCCTGGTGGCTTCCGGGGCCGGGAGGCGCTCCTGGCCGAGCGAGAGGCGGGGGTCGCTCGTCGCCTCCGCGGACTCGCCACAGAGGGCCGCCGTCCGCCCCGCGCTGATCAGGTGGTGCTCGTCGACGGAACCCCGGCTGGGGTCGTCACCAGCGGCAACTTCTCACCGGTCCTCGGCCATGGCATCGCGCTCGCGTTCCTGCCGCCCGAGGTGGGGGAGGGGAGCGAGGTGGCCATCGACGTCCGCGGCGAGCCCACCCCCGCGCGCGTCGTCCCCACCCCGTTCGTCACCCACTAACCCCACGGATTCTGCGTGCTGCCAGCCACGGTGGGCGTGGATGGGTGCACACAGAAGCTGTGGGGTCAGCCGGTCTGCTCGGCCTTGGCGGCCTTCTCCTGGTGGTGGCTCTGCACGGCGGTCATCACCGCGGAGGTGGCCGCCGTGATGAACTCGGGGCGGTTCTCCGCCGCCCAGTCGCGGCTGGCGGTGGTCGACTGGGCCGAGCCCTGGAAGTGCGGGAAGACGTACTGCGCCATGAGCTCGTAGCTGCGCCACATGGCCGGCCGGTCGGCCCACTCCTGCGCCATGTTGAGGAACGTGCCGAAGCCGCCTGACTGGTCGATGAGCCGCTGGATCTGGGCGATGGCATCGTCGACCGTGCCGATCACCGCGAAGCCCGACGCGTTCATGGCGTCGGCCATCTCGGCGACGTCCGTGGTGTCGGGTCCGAGCGGGAGCGCGGCGACGCGCTGGAAGTAGTCGACCCACTGGGGCAGGCCGTACTGCACGTCCTCGTAGGCCTGCTCCTTGGTGTCGGCGATGTGCATCGGGCCCACGAGCCGCCACTTGCGGCGGTCGACGTTCGTGCCGAACTCAGCGGCGCGCTCCTCCATGACGTTCCAGTGCCCGCCGAGGATGTCGAAGCCCCCCTGGCTCGTGGCGCCGATCGACAGGAGCGAATGACCGAATCGGCCCGCCAGGCGCGGACCCGACGGTGACACCTGGGCGGCGACGGCGATCTCGAAGCACGGGTCGGAGTAGGGCCGCAGCTGGAGCCGGGCGTCCTTGAGGGTGAACCAGTCGGTGGTGCAGCTGACGGGCTTCTCGCCGGCGAGCAGCTCAAGGATGACCTCGAGCGACTCCTCCATCATGTCCCGCTGGCGTCCGACGTCGATCCCCATCATGAAGGCGTCGGAGGGCAGCGCGCCGGGGCCGACGCCGAACATCACGCGGCCACGGGTGAGGTGGTCGAGCAGCACCATCCGATCGGCCAGCATCAGCGGCTGGTGGTAGGGGAGCGAGCTCACCCCGGTGCCGAGCTTGATGTGCTTGGTGCGCTGCGACGCGGCAGCGATGAAGACCTCGGGACTGGCGATGATCTCGTAGCCGGCCGAGTGGTGCTCACCCACCCACGCCTCGTCGAAGCCGAGACCGTCGAGGTGCTCGAGCAGGTCGAGGTCGCGCTCGAGCGCGAGCGTCGGGTTCTGTCCCACGGGGTGGAACGGAGCCAAGAAGATGCCGAAACGAAGGGGCCAGTCCATGGCCGGACACCCTACGCCCAAACTTGACCGATCGGTCAAGTACTGGGTGGAGCGACGGGCTACTCGAGCAGGTCGGGCTGATCGGCGACGATCTTGTCGAACAGCGGCTGGAAGCTGAACCAGCAGGCGAAGCGACTGCCGACCTGGTCGCGCGTGTGGCGAGCCATCTCCGGATCGATCTTGATCGGGGTGCCCGCGGCCTCGGCGAGCAGCTGCACCTCGGCGCTGCGCTCCATGGTGATGTAGAGCCAGGCCGCTTCGTCGACGCTGCCGCCGACCGTGAGGAGGCCGTGGTTCCGCAGGATCGCCGCCTTGTGGTCGCCGAGGGCGTGGGCGATGCGCTTGCCCTCCTCGGTGTCGATCACCACACCCGTGTAGTCGTCGAAGAGGCCATGGTCCTCGAAGAACGAGCACGAGTCCTGGGTGAGCGGATCGAGCAGGCGGCCGAGGGTGGAGAAGGCTCGGCCGTGCTTGCTGTGGGTGTGGGCGGCGGCCTGCACGTCGGGTCGGGCGGCGTGCACCTGCGAGTGGATGGCGAAGGCGGCGATGTTGACGGGCCAGTCGCCCTCGACCACGAGGCCGTCGTGGTTCACGAGGATCATGTCGGACGCACGGATCAGACCGAAGGACAGGCCGAAGGGGTTCACCCAGAAGCAGTCGGGCCGCTCCGGGTCCCGGGCGGTGAGGTGGCCAGCGATGCCCTCGTTGAAGCCGAACCGGTCGAACAACCGGAAGGCGGCAGCCATCCGTTGCTTGATGTGCGTGCGCTCGGCGTCGGGGGAGGCGAACTCGGGGAAGGCGTGGGGCTTGGTCGGTCGGATCACGGCTAGGACCTCCTGAGGTGTCTCGGGATGTTACGCCCCGGCGACGACGGCGGGGGAGGTGGTGCGACTCCCAGCCAGCCCGTCCCAGAGCAGATCGGCCAGGTACTGCACGAAGCGCTCCCGGCTCATCGTCTGATCCTGGAGCCACCAGTCGGTGGCGGTGTGGACCAGCCCGACGATGCCGTAGGCCCAGGGCACGGCAGCACCCGTGTCGCGCTCTGCGATGCGGAGCTGCTCGCCCATCACGATGGCGATCTGCTTGGCCACGACATCGACCAGCGAGCTGATCGGGGTGTTCTGCGCGTCGCGGTTCGAGGCTTGCTGCATGAGGAACCCGTAGAGGTTCAGGTCCTTCTCCACGAACGCTACGTATCCGTCGATCGACGCATCGAGGAGCTGGCGCGGGATGGTGCTCGACAGGAGCGGGCCTTGCACCGATTCGAGGAGCTCGGTGGAGAACCCCTGGGCGATCTCGGCGATCAGGCCGTCGCGGTCGCCGAAGTGGCGGTACAGGATGGGCTTGGTGACGCCCCCCGCCTTCGCCAGCTGCTCCATGGTGGCCCCGGGCCCGATCGAGCGGATCTCGGCGATGGCTGCGTCAAGCAGGCCCTTGCGGCGGGCGAGGCGCTCCTCATCACGCCGGGTGTCGCGACCGGCTCGTGCGCTGTCGGCCGCGTCCGTGTCGGGGCTCTTCCGGCGATTTGTGCTCACAACGCCTCACGGTACCCCTCGTCCTCTGTCGCCGGGCGACAACCCGCCGCCCGGCGACCGCCCATAATGCACGGACCAGCGCCGGGGAGCACACCCGAAGAAGGACGTGGAAGTGCAGCGCCCCTCGCTTTTGGATCTCCGCAGCCCTCGCGTACTGCACGTCTCCAAGGCGTCGCCGCAGATAGGTCATGAGGTGGTTGAAGCGGGCCGTGGCCGTGGCGTTCCACTCGGCCAGGTTGACCCCGCCCGCAGGCGTGCAGGCGCAAAAACGCCCGTCATTCCGGCGATGGCGCACGACGCCGGGTGCCGAAAGAGTGAGGAAGAACAGCCGATCCGTGGGCCGGTCCGAGTAGCCCGAGAGGAACACCCGGCGCACACGTCGGCGGTACGACTCCGAGCACGGCACGCAGGCCACTCGTGAGCTCCGAGAGCAGCGCTTCACCCGCACCGCATCACAGCCGACGCAGATCAGGCGCTCCGGGCGGTCGCACGCCGGGTGCGAGTCTTTCGACCGTCCAGCCCATCGCCATTTCGGTTCGCCACACGAACAACGGATACGGCTATTGTCTGTCGCAGTCACGGCGACTCCTTGCCCACATCAGGGACGTTGCCTGAACGGCCTCGGACTGCAATCCGGGGCCGTTCCGCTTTTCAGGGGCCATCATGGCTCATCGGGGGATCGGTGCTCGTGGACGATCCCCATCCCGCACAGGGGGCAGTCCTCCTCAGGCACCATCGACACCGCATCGATCACAGGTCCGAAGTGCCAGCCGACTGCCTGCCGCCACTCGGCCGGGCACTCACCTCGTGCCGATCCACGCTGCCGCCGAAGATGTTGGGTACCACGCTTGCGACTCATGTACGTTGGTCCTCCTAGTGGGAAACTGAGTGATGAGGGCACCGCCCGATTGCCTGGCTCCGAGAAGGCCAGCGATCGGGCGGGCCTCGTTCACCGGGCCTCCGCAGTTGCAGGTGCCACCGGCGCCCGGAACCCGTCAAGGACGCCCTACGGGCGCACACGTGCCGCCTACGGCGCTCCTTGACAGAACCCGGCCACCTACGGCCTCGGCTGGGTAGGCCCCCTCCGGGGGCGCGGGAGCAGGCCAGATCGCCGGGCACCTGGTGCCGGGGCCCTCGCCGGAACGGCTCCCGGGCGATCGTGGAGGCCGGTTTCAGCGCCTGGGCGGGGGAGCAGGTCACCACCGCTCCGATCCCTCGGCCACTCGCTGACCAGCGCTCGCAGATGCACGGCCCTCTCGCTTGCGCTTCGGGTTCGGTGCCGCATCCACCTGCGCCCGAGTGCGCCGGAAGCCGGGGAACGATCCGACCACCCCCATCGACACCGCCGTACGCCTGGCGATGTCATGCGCACCCGTCGCCGTAGAACGGGGACCGCTGGCGTGCTGCTTCAGCGCCGCAAGGATCGCAGCGACTACCTCGTTCGCGGTCGGCTGGCCGTCCTGGGTCGCCCGCACAACCAGGTCGCGCCTCTCGACCTCCTCGGCGACGAGGAAGCGCACCCGAGCCGCCGCCAACTCCGCGACGATCGGCCCGACCGCAGCCGCGACCTCTCGCACCGCATCGATCAACAGATCGTCATCGTGGCGAACGAAGCGCCCAGACTCAGCCACCGCTGCCCGACCTCCGAGAACGGCCAATAGGGGCCCGGGTGTTCTCTGTGAGGTCACATGCCCTGGATGATGGGCAGCCTTTGTTTTCTCGGTCGGTCCGACTGCTGTCCGAGCGGCCCCCGGGTGGGGCACCATCCACCGCCACTGGCGGGCTCGGCGTCTCCCAGAACGGTACACCACCGGCCGAGAGGGTTCGGGTTGTGTAACTCTGACTATTGGGGTCAAGAGCACCACCGGCCTGACGGCCGGCGGTGCCACCGCCCCGGCCCTCCGGGGCCTCCGGCCCCTCCCGGGCAGCGGCGGCCGCCTCCGATTGCCACCACGCCGCCTGTGCGGCCTTGATCGCCGCCATGGTCGAGCCCCACCGCCTCGACGCCGTCCACACCCGGTAGCGGCTGCAGCCCGAGACGACCTCGCCCGTGGCCCTGTCCAGCCACGGCAGCGACTCACGCTCGCCCGCCGACTTGCTCACATACTTGGCGCAGTAGTTCGCCGCCCTGGCCGATGAGCAATCGATCTCTTGCAGGTCAATCTCGTGGCCGAAGCCCCAGCCAATTGCTAGTAAGCGCAGTTCACAGTCCGGGTCGGACTGCGCCCATAATGCACGTTACGTCAAGTTAGGATCTGTCCACAGAGAGGACGGGCGGCGGCGAGCAACCAGTCGAGGGCGTCTCGGAGGTCCTGCTGGCCGTCTGCCGCGCCCAGGTCGCGCTCGACGTCCTCCACGGCGGCCTCGAGCACGTACAGGCGATCTCGCAGATCGTCGAGCGCGTCGCGCGTGACGATCAGCTCGGTCTCGCTGATGCCGAGCTCGGCGCTGCGCTGGCGTGCGATGTAGTCGGCCTGGCGGCAGCCGGCCTTGCAGAACAGCTTCGGCCGGCCGGGACCTGGCGCCACCTCGAACCCGCGACCGCACCACCGGCAGCGACGGGTCACGAGAGATTGTGTCACGTGACGATATTATGGGCTCTGGCGGGTTGGCGACCGGATGGTCGTGGGCGCATCGTCGTGGCCGCGCAGACGGCGGCGACCGCGACCCACGTGGCGGTGCCCCATCGCCACGTGTCGAGCTGGCCGCTCAGGCCCGCCTGCGTGAGGACGATCCGCACGACGTAGTGCGCCGCGAACACGAGCAGGGTGCGGCGGCCGGCACGTGCGATCGCCTGTCCGAGCGCTCGTTCGGGTCCGAGCGCCTGGCGGGCGGCGGCCCAGACGAGCAGCGAGGTGACCACACCCCACAAGGTGAAGCCGAGGTGGCCGGGGTAGCGCGTGGGGGGCCAGACACCCTCGGGTGCGACCACTCCCCCGGCCTGGGTGCCCGCGACGAGCCCCACGCCGAGCACACCGACGGCCGAGCGCACCAGCGGGAGCGCCCGCTCCTCACGGCCGAGACCGTGGGCGGCGACGGCCGCTCCCGACGCCGCGAACACCGCGTAGACCGGCAGCGAGAACGGACCGTTCAGCAGGAGGTGGAGCGGATCGTCGCCCACCGTCTCCGTGGCGGGGACAGCCAGCACCGCACTCCCCCCTGCGACGGTCCACCAGATCCACGGGTGCCGTGCGCCGGCGGCGACGGCCAGCGTGATCGACAGCCCGAGGATGGCCAGCGTGGGAAGGACGCCCCGGCCAGAGATCACTCCTTCGTGGACGGCGAGATCGATGGCCAAGCCGACGACGAGGATCTGGGCCCAGCGCCACGACGGGCCGCGCAGCGCGTGCCACGTGTCGGTTCGATCGCCCACCACGACGGCTGCCGCCCCGAGGCTCACCGCGAACAGCGGTGGGGCCAGGTCGGTGACGGCAAAGTGGTCGAAGCCGACGAAGCGACCGTCGACCTCACCGGCGGTCCACTCCTGGAAGTGGTGCGCGATCATCGCCCACAGCGCGAGCCCCTTGAGCACGTCGAGCGAGTGCCAGCGGGTTGTACCGGCCGTGGGCCCGCTCACGCCGCCCGCGGGGCGCGTCGAGCTCGGAAGAGGCATCCATGGTTCCTTCCCGTCCCCTCGGATCGACAACCCCGATGAGCGGAGGCGGGCCCCTCGACCACTAGTGTGGCGGTGCTGACGAACCCGTGTGGGAGAGTCCCGGTGCTGCCTCTTCGGAGACGGTGATCGGGCGCCGAAGGTGCAACCGCCCCGGAACCTCTCAGGCCCAAGGACCACTCGGGGGAGGCAACGCTGGAGCCGCAGGGCGACAGCGGGGGTCACAACGACCTGACCGCCTCCACCCCTGGAGCCAGCTGTGACCGAGCGCCAGCCCGCCACCACCTTCGCCGATCGACACCTCGGTCCGCGCCCCGAGGACGTCGACGTGATGCTCGCCGCCCTGGGCGTGGCCACAATGCAAGAGCTCGTCGAACAGGCGGTGCCGAAGTCGATCCGCACCGACCAGCCGCTCTCGCTGCCCGACGCCCGATCGGAGCCCGACGTGCTGGCGCTGCTGCGCACGCTGGCCGGTCGCAACGAGGTCGTCACCTCGCTGATCGGCACCGGCTACAGCGGCACGCACACGCCAGGCGTGATCCAGCGCAACGTGCTCGAGAACCCGGCTTGGTACACGGCCTACACGCCCTACCAGCCCGAGATCAGCCAGGGTCGGCTCGAGGCGCTCCTCAACTTCCAGACGATGGTCACGGATCTCACCGGCATGGACCTCGCCAACGCCTCGATGCTCGACGAGTCCACGGCGGCGGCCGAGGCCATGACGCTGATCCGCCGCTCCACCAAGCACGTCGCCCCGGCGTTCTTCGTCGACGCCGAGACGCACCCGCAGACGATCGCCGTGGTGGCCACCCGCGCCAAGCCGATCGGCATCGAGATCGTCGTCGGACCTCTCGACGGCCTCGACCCCTCCGCCGTGTTCGGCGCCTTGCTCCAGCACCCCGGCACCAGCGGGGTGGTGCGAGACCTCTCCCCCACCATCGAGGCTGTGCACGCGGCGGGCGGTCTGGTGGCCGTGGCCACCGACCTGCTCGCCTGCACGATCCTCACTCCGCCGGGCGAGCAGGGCGCCGACGTCGTCGTCGGGTCGTCGCAGCGCTTCGGCGTGCCCATGGGCTACGGCGGCCCGCACGCTGGCTTCCTCGCCACCCGCGACCACCTGCGCCGCTCGATGCCCGGTCGGCTCGTGGGCGTGTCGGTCGACGCTGCCGGTCGGCCCGCCCACCGCCTGGCCTTGCAGACCCGAGAGCAGCACATCCGCCGCGAGAGGGCCACCTCCAACATCTGCACCGCGCAGGTGCTCCTCGCCGTGATGGCGTCGATGTACGCCGTGTACCACGGCCCCGAGGGCCTCACCGCCATCGCCGAGCGGGTGCACGATCAGACGGTCCGACTCGCGAACGCCCTGCGTGCGAAGGGTGTCGCGGTGCTGCACGACGTGTTCTTCGACACGATCACCGTGTCGGTGGCGGGGCAGTCCGATGCAATCGTGGCTGCCGCGTTGGAGCGCGGGCTGAACCTGCGGCGAATCGACGGCGACACGGTGGGCATCGCGCTCGACGAGACCTCCGACGACGCCGTGCTCGGCCGCGTGGCGGATGTGTTCGGCGCGGCGCTCGTCGCCGGCGGCTCGTCGGCCATCCCAGCGGCGCTGCGCCGTACGACCGACTTCCTCATCCACCCGGTGTTCTCGGCGCATCGGTCCGAGACAGAGATGCTGCGCTACCTGCGGTCGCTGGCCGACAAAGACATCGCCCTCGACCGCTCGATGATCCCCCTGGGCAGCTGCACGATGAAGCTCAACGCCACCACCGAGATGGCCGCGGTGACCTGGCCGGAGTTCGGGTCGCTGCACCCGTTCGTGCCCCTCGAACAAGCCGAGGGCTACCGCGAGCTCATCACCTCCCTCGAGGCGTGGCTGGCCGAGATCACCGGGTACGACGCGGTGTCGCTCCAGCCCAACGCCGGGTCCCAGGGCGAGCTGGCTGGCCTGCTCGCCATCGAGGCGTTCCACAAGGCCAACGGGCACGCCGAGCGCGACGTGTGCCTCATCCCGTCGTCCGCGCACGGCACCAACGCGGCGTCGGCCGTGATGGCCGGGATGCGCGTCGTGGTGGTGGCGTGCGACGCGGACGGCAACGTCGACGTCGGCGACCTCGAGGCCAAGGTCGCCGAGCACAGCGCCGATCTCGCGGCGCTGATGGTCACCTACCCGTCGACACATGGCGTGTTTGAGGAACGCATCACCGAGATCTGCGACCTCGTGCACAGCCACGGCGGCCAGGTGTACGTCGACGGCGCCAACCTCAACGCGCTCGTGGGCGTGGCCCGGCCCGGCTGGTTCGGCGGCGACGTGAGCCACCTCAACCTCCACAAGACGTTCTGCATCCCCCACGGCGGCGGCGGCCCCGGTGTTGGTCCCGTCGCGGCCCGGGCCCACCTGGCGCCGTTCCTGCCCAACCACCCGCAGGTGGCCGAGGCCGGTCCAGCGACCGGTCCCGGGCCGATCGCAGGCGCACCCTGGGGCTCGGCGTCGATCCTGCCCATCTCGTGGGCCTACATCGCGCTGATGGGCCCCGACGGCCTGCGCCGGGCCACGGAGGTGGCCATCCTCAACGCCAACTACGTGGCCGCCCGCCTAGCCGACGCCTACCCGATCCTCTACACAGGCGACCATGACCGCGTGGCCCACGAGTGCATTCTCGACCTGCGCGAGATCACGCGGGTCAGCGGCGTCACCGTCGACGACGTGGCCAAGCGGCTCATCGACTACGGCTTCCACGCCCCCACGATGAGCTTCCCCGTGGCCGGCACGCTCATGGTGGAGCCCACGGAGTCGGAGTCGCTCGCCGAGCTCGACCGCTTCGTCGACGCCATGCTCGCCATCCGCGAGGAGATCGCCGCCATCGAACGAGGCGAGGTCGCCCACGACGACAGCGCGCTGGCCCACGCTCCCCACACCGCCGAGGACCTGCTGGTGGCCGACTGGCCCCACGTCTACTCGCGTGAAGCGGCGGCGTACCCGCTGCGCAGCCTGCGCGACGGCAAGTTCTGGCCCCCGGTGAGTCGCATCGACGGCGGCTACGGCGACCGCAACCTCGTCTGCGCCTGCCCGCCCCCGGAGGCCTACGCCGACTGACGATGCGGCGAACGCGACCCGTCGGCGCAAACCGGGCGGAGGCATGCGTCTTGGCGGCGGGGGGTCGGGATGCGTCGTCGCTGACGTGGTGGGGCTGCTACCACCACCGAGTGGGGGGCAGCATGGTGGCTTGAGATGAGCTCGGCCCCGATGATGGGTGTCGTGAACGGGTCGGTTCGACACCTCGCGTGGCTGCAAGCGCGGCGGCGGTGGAGGACCCTTGTGCTGATCGCGCTGCTGGGCGGTCTGCTGGGCGGCTTGGCGATCTCGCTCATCGCCGGCTCTCGACGCTCCAGCACAGTCGTCGACCGGTTCGTGTCGTCGGACACGTCCTACGACGTGGTCGTGTACTCGGACGCGGTCACGGCCGAGCAACGGGCGGCGCTCCTCCGGCTTCCCGGGGTGGTGCGAGCCGATCCCGAGGCGTTCGTGGCCTTCGTCGCCCCGATGCCGGATGGGTCGGTGCAGTCGGTCTTCGCGGAGGCGGGAGACCCTGGGGCACTCAGTCCCGTGGTCCGCGTGCTGCAGGGTCGAGTCCCGGACAGATCCGATCCCTCGGAGATCGCGGTCAGCGCCGATCTCGCGAAGCAGCTCGGCATCGCTGTGGGTGACGCCGTTCGGTTGCAGACCTACGGAGTCGAGCAGTACGACGCCGTCGGCGCGGGCGAGTACGCCAATCCGACAGGCCCGCGGTATCGGTTCTCGGTCGCGGGCATCGTCAAGTTCCCCGGCGAGATCGCGGCTGACAAGGTGTCGTCGCCCGGGGCGACCCGCTATGACGCGAACTTCGCGGTCGTTCAGGACGCCTGGTACTGGGCCCACCAGCGCGAGCATCTCGACTTCGGGGCCGGGTACAACATCCAGCTCGACGAGCTGGTGACCACCGTCGACGACTTCCAGGCGTCAGCCAGGGCGCTCTTCCCGGCGGACGCGGAGGTGGCCTTCTCACCACCGGATCGGGGGATCCGGCCCGAGTCGCTTGCGTCGGCAGTGGATCTCGAGACCATTGCCCTCCTTGCCTTGGGGACCGGCATCGCGTTGAGCATCGCGGGCACGGTCGCCCTTCTGCTTCGAGCCGAGCAGCGCGATCACTCCCACGATGTGGCCCCGCTCAGGGCTCTTGGGTACGCGCGCTCCGAGGTTGGGCTCTTGGCCATGCTCCGCGCCCTGCCGGCGGCCGTGCTCGCCGGACTGCTCGCGGGCGTGTCGGCGCTCGTGCTGTCGGGTCGGTATCCCATCGGGGTCGGTCGTGAGATCGAGCTCGACCCCGGGGTCAAGGTGAACCTGCTCGTCGTGGGCGCCGGAACGGCCGTCGTCTTCGTGTTCGTCGTCGGCACCGCGTTCCTCCTGGGGCGACCCCGCGGACAAGATGTGCGACTGGCGCCGTCCCCCGACGCGCTGTCCCGGTGGCTCGCTCGGGTCGGCGCACCGCTTGGAGAGGTCCTCGGCACCCACTTCGCCTTCGGTCGTCGGCATGGCTCTGGGAGGCCTGCGCGAGGAGCTGTCATGGTGGGGGCCGCGGCCCTGGCCGTCGTCGTCGCCTCCGCGATGTTCGTCGGTGGGGTGGATCGCCTCTATGCAGAGCCGAGCGGCCATGGCTGGCCATGGGATGCGGTGGTCGGCAACACGAACTTCCCGCTTTCCAGCGAGACCATGAACCGACTCCGCACCGACCCGCGGATCGCGAGGCGGACCGTGGCCGGTACAGGCACCGGTACGTTCAACGGGGCCACCGCCTTCATCCTCGCGATCGACCCGTCAGGCACCGCACCGCCGACGGTGACTCGTGGACGTCTACCGTCCTCTCCCTCGGAGGTCGCGCTCGGCTCAGCGCTACGGAGGACCCTCGGGGTCGACGTGGGTGACTCCGTCACCCTGTCGATCGCCCGAAGCGACTTCGCGATCGCCGACGGCGGTACAAGGGATGTCGCCCTCACCGTGGTCGGCGAGGCCGCCCTTCCCGCCTACGGCGACGGTGATGTGGGCCGGGACGCCGTCATCACGTTCGATGCACTCACTGCCGCGGGCGGGCAGATCGAGCCACAGATCGCGATGGTGCAACTCCGACCCCACCATCGCGCCAGTGACCTCGCCGGCCTCGATCGCGATCTGAGCGAGGAGATCTACGCCGACCTCGTCCCGGCGCGCATCGTGAACCTGCACCGCGTGCGACCGCTCCCGATGCTCGGTCTGGGCCTCGCCGGTCTCATGGGCACGACGGTGCTGGCGTTCACGCTCGCCACGGGCGTCCGCTCCCGACTGCGCGACCTCGCCGTGCTGCGAGCCCTGGGGATGGAAGCACGGCGATTGCGGGGCGTTCTGGGCTGGCAAGGCCTCGCCCTAGCCGGCGCCATGGTGCTCCTCGGGCTCCCGTTCGGTCTCGTGGCAGGAACGGCATGGTGGCGCACCGTGGCCGACGACCTTGGTGCGAGCCCCTCCCCCGCCGTTCCGCCGCCCCTGTTGCTCCTCCTCCCGCTCACCGCAGTGGTCGCCCTGGGCACGTCGGTCTTCCCGGCGTGGCGCGCATGTCGCCGCACCGGTGCGGCACTCCTCCGCAGCGAGTAGACGCAGCCGCAGACCGCTCATCGGTCGTTCTCGGGCGATCTTGTGGGCCACGAGACGGGTTTTCCGCCCGAGAACGCATCGCAGCGAGCTGAGCGCGCTCAGCCTTGGACGATCTCGGCGATCTCCTCGAGCAGGAACGGCGGGCCGCTCACGAGCATCGTGGTGACGCAGCTCTCGCGCCAGGCCGCGAGGTCGTCGCGGATCTTGTCGCGGGGGCCGACGAGGTAGACGTCTTCCACCATCGAGGTGGGCACGTAGCCGGCGGCTTCGTCCTTGCGGCCAGCCAGGTAGGCCTCCTGGATCTTCTCGCACTCGGCCTCATAGCCGAGGCGAGCGAAGACGTCCTTGTGGAAGTTGCGGTCCTTGGCACCCATGCCACCGATGTAGAGGGCAAGTGTGGGACGCAGCAGGTCGGCGCACGCCTCGAGGTCGTCGCCCACGATGGTGGGCACGACGCAGGCCACCTCGAAGTCGTCGGCGGTGCGACGGGCGCCGGGGCGGGCGAAGCCCTCGGCCAGCGCCTCCCGGTAGAAGGCGTCGGCCTTGGGCGAGAAGAACATCGGGAGCCAGCCGTCGCAGATCTCCGCGGCGAGGGCCACGTTCTTCGGCCCCTCGGCGCCCAGGTAGATCGGGATGTCGGTGCGCAGCGGGCGCACGATCGACTTCAGCGGCTTGCCGAGGCCGGTGCCCCCCACGAGGGGCATCTGGTAGTGCTCCCCCACGTACTCGACGGGCTTGTCGCGGGCCACGATGGCTCGAACGATGTCGATGTACTCGCGGGTGCGGGCCAGCGGCTTGGCGTAGTCCTGCGAGTACCAGCCCTCCACCACCTGCGGGCCGCTCACGCCGAGGCCGAGGATGAAGCGACCGCCCGTGAGGTGGTCGAGCGTGATGGCCGTCATGGCGGTGGACGCGGGGGTGCGGGCCGAGATCTGCGTGATGGCGGTGCCGAGCTGCACACGGGATGTGGCACTCCCCCACCAGGCCAGCGGCGTGAAGCAATCCGAGCCGTAGGCCTCCGACGTCCACACGCTCCTGAAGCCCAGCCGCTCCGCCGTGGCGATCTGGTCGGCAGCGTCCGGTGGCGGCCCCGACGAGGGCCAATATCCGATGATCAAGCCAAGATCCATGGCCCGGGACCCTAGCCGTCCTGGCTCGCAGCGAACTAGAACGTGTTCTAGTCTGGCGGCATGACGTACCCGGCCGATATCGGCGTGATCGACCTGATGCTCGGCATCCCCGAGGGCTCCAAGAAGGGCTGGTACGGCTTCCTGCGGGCCGGCCTCATGGACGACGAGTCCAAGGAGATGGAGTTCCCCGTCGAGTACATGTTCAAGGACGTGCCCGCCGACGTCGACCCCGACGTTGATCCGATCGCCGTGGTGATCGGCGAGATGGACCACTTCGGCATCGACCGGGCCATGGTGGGCATCGGCAAGGGCCGATCCATCTCCAACCGAGCCATCCAGGAGCACCCCGATCGGTTCTTCGCCTCCTACGAGGTGAACCCCAACCTCGGCATGGAGGGCGTGCGCGACCTCGTCGCCGCTCACGAGGAGTTCGGCGTGAAGGCCGCCTCCACGTTTCCCGCGGGCACGAACCCGCAGGTGCCGATCAACGACAAGCGCTACTACCCGCTCTACGCGAAGTGCGTGGAGCTCGACATCCCGATCTGCATCACCACCGGCGTGCCCGGCCCCCGCGTGCCGATGCTGTGCCAGAAGACCGAGCTGCTCGACGAGGTGTGCTGGTTCTTCCCCGAGCTCAAGATCGTGATGCGCCACGGCGCCGAGCCGTGGGACGAGTTGGCCGTGAAGCTCATGCTCAAGTGGCCGAACCTCCACTACTCCACCTCGGCGTTCGCGCCTCAGTACTACCCGCAATCGATCATCGACTACGCCAACACCCGCGGCGCCGACAAGATCATGTACGCCGGCTACTTCCCCATGGGGCTGTCGCTGGAGCGGATCTTCAGCGAGCTGCCTCACGTCGGCTTCAAGGACGACGTGTGGCCCAAGTTCCTGCGCGAGAACGCGCAGCGCGTCTTCAAGCTGGAGGGCTGACCATGACGGCCGACCGCTTCCCCTTCCCCGTGCCGTTCGGTTGGTTCTGCATCGGCTACCCAGAGGACTTCGCCGCCGGTCAGCCCGAGGCGATCTACTACTTCGATCGCCACCTGGTGGCCTGGCGCGACGACCTCGGCGGGCTCCACGTGCAGGATGCCTTCTGCCCCCACCTCGGCGCCCACCTCGGCCACGGCGGCACGGTGGCGGGCTGTGAGATCCAGTGCCCCTTCCACGGTTGGCGCTTCGACGCCGAGGGCACCAACACCGACATCCCCTACTCCGAGCGCACGAACCGCAAGGGCACATTGCGCACCTTCCCGGTGGTGGAGCGCAACGGCACGTCGATGGTCTGGTACCACCCCGATGCCGAGGTCGACCCGATGTGGGACGTGCCCGAGCTGCCTGAGTTCAACGGCGACCCGGAGTGGTCCACCGTGATCCGCACCGAGCACGTCGTCGATGCTGCCTGGCAGGAGATGGCCGAGAACGGCGTCGACTCCGCCCACTTCCGGTACGTGCACAACACCGCCGAGGTGCCGGAGATGGAGAGCTACGACACCGACACCTTTCCGATCTCGCAGATGCGCTCCAGCCAGAAGTTCCCCACGCCGCGCGGCGTGATGGAAGGTCGCATCGACTCCAAGCAGGTCGGGCCCGGGATGTCGATCGTGGAGTTCGCCGGCATCGTCGACACGCTCAACCTGGCCGTCACCACCCCGATCAGTCGCGACCAGTGCATCATCCGCTTCAACTTCCGGTTCAAGACGATGGGCCACGAAGCCACCACCCGCAACGTCGGCAACGCCTTCGTGCGCGAGGTCGACAAGCAGGTGCTGGAAGACAAGCCCATCTGGGAGCACAAGGCGCACTTGGTGCGACCGGCGCTGGCCGACAACGACGGCCCCTTCATGAAGTTCCGCAAGTGGGCGGCCCAGTTCTACGCCGAGCCCATCACCGACGACCGCACCGTGTTCCCCCCGCCGTGGTGGCCCGACCGGGCCGACGAAGCGCCCGCCAAGGCCACGGCGAGCGCCAAGCTCGGCGGTGGCTGACGGGTACAATCCTGTGGTGGTGGGGGGTGCGTGATGCGGTTTGTGCTCTGTGACAACGACCAGCTCTTCACCAGCATGATCGAGCTGATGCTCAATGACCTGGGCCATGTTGTCGTGGGCGTCGGCACCACGACGGCCGACTCGGTCTTGCTCGTTGAGACCGCACGACCCGACGTCGTGATCGTCGATCTCGCCATGGGGTTCAACACCGACTTCGACGTGATCGCCACCGCCGGCGCGGTTGGTGCCACCACGATCGTGTTCTCCCAGAACGCCGATGATGCCATCCTTCGGCAGTACCCGATGCGGCCCACCGTGGTGTTCAAGCCCGACCTCACCGAGCTCGAGCGGGTGGTGAGCCGCCTGGGGCTGGACAACGAAGCGCACGTCGTCGCTCACGATCGCCGGGAGCGACCGGCCCGTGCCGCTCGGGGGCCGGAGCCCACGAGCATCAGCGATGCGCAGGCGTTCTACGAGGCGCTCAACGGGGCGTCGGCTGGCGATGTGCTGGTGTCGATCGAGGTGCCTGAGGAGCTCGATCACGCAGCCGAGATGGCCACGCGGGTGCGGTCGATCATGCGCGACACCGACCGGTTGCTGGCCTCGTTGTCGGTGGTGCGCGTGTACCTGCCGGCCGGTGACGACGTCGGGGCCACCTCGTTCCGGGGCCGGCTGCACGAGGTCGACACGATCCCAGCCGACGCGATCGTCCGATGCGTCGTCCTGGCACCTGATGAGGATCCTGCCGACGCCTTCGAGCGCCTCAAGTCGGCGGGGCCTGATCCCTACTGACCGAAGATGCCACGGTCGCCCGCGGTGGCACCCCCGTCGACTGACCACTCGGCACCCGTGACGTAGCTCGCTTCGTCGGATGCGAGGAACGTGACCACGTTGGCCACCTCGTCGGGACGGCCCATGCGCCCCATCGGCAGCGCCTTCGCCCACGGTGACTCATCGCCGGTTCCGAAGTCGATCATCGGGGTGTTGATGCCGCCGGGGTGCACGGAGTTGACCCGCACCCCGATGGCACCCAAGTCGAGCGCGGCGGTCTTCGAGAGGCCCCGCAGGCCCCACTTGCTCGACACGTACGCGCCGGCCGACGGGAGCCCCATGATCCCGGCGTTCGACGAGACGTTGATGATCGAGCCGCCTCCGGCCCGCTTCATCGATGGTGCGACGGTCTTCATCCCGATGAGCGGCCCGACGAGGTTCACGTCGAGGACGGTGCGGAACTTGGCCACGTCCTGCTTGTGGATCGGAGCGAAGTCGAGGATGCCGGCGTTGTTCACGAGCACCGAGATCGGCCCGAACCGTGCCTCCGCGTCGGCGACGGCCGCAGCCCAGTCGTCCTCCGAGGTGACGTCGAGGTGGCGGTAGGCGGCGGTGCTGCCGAGGGACTCGGCCACGGCCTCGCCCTCGGCATCGAGCACGTCGGCCAGGAGCACCATGGCGCCCTCGGCGACGAAGCGTCGGGCCTCGGCCTCGCCTTGCCCGCGCGCGGCACCTGTGATCAGCGCGACCTTGCCCGCGAGGCGGCCGGAGGATGTCACGGCTTGTCCGCTCCGACGACCCACATGGCGAAGAACTGCGAGCCACCGCCATAGGCGTGGCCGACGGCGGTCCGGGCGCCGTCGATCTGGTGCTCACCGGCCATCCCTCGCACCTGCAGCGCCGCCTCGGCGAAGCGCAGCATCCCCGAGGCGCCGATCGGGTTCGATGACAGCACCCCGCCCGACATGTTCACGGGGAGGTCACCGCCAAGCTGGGTCACCCCGTCCTCGACCAGCTTCCATCCCTCACCCGGTCCGGCGAAGCCGAGGTTCTCGAGCCACATCGGCTCGAACCAGGAGAAGGGCACGTACATCTCCACGCAGTCGACCTGGCGACGAGGGTCGGTGATCCCCGCCTGTGCGAAGACGTCGGCCGCGCAGTCTGCGCCGCCTCGGGGCAGCACCGTGTCGCGGTCGGCGGACATCGTCGGTTCGGAGCGCATCGCCGTGCCGCGCACCCACGCAACGGGCTTCTCCGACCGGTCGGCGACGGCCTCGGAGGCCAGCACCATGGCGCACGCGCCGTCGCTCGAGGGGCAGGTCTCCGCGTAGCGGATCGGGTCCCACAGCATCATCGAGTCCTTGATGGAGTCGAAGCTGATCTCGTGCTCGTGCAGGTGGGCGTACGGGTTCTTCAGGGCGTTCCGGCGGTCCTTGAGCGCGACGAGGATGCCGATGTGGTCGGGCGCCCCGGAGCGAGCCATGTACGAGCGCACATGCGGGGCGAAGTAGCCGCCGGCACCAGCGTGGAGCGGAGGGGTGAAGGGCATGGGCAGCGACAGGGCCCACATCGCCTCGCTCTCCGACTGCTTCTCGAAGGCCACCGTGAGCACCCGCTCGTGGATGCCAGCCTCCACGAGCTGCGCGGCGACGATGCTCGTGGAGCCGCCCACGGAGCCGGCCGTGTGGACGCGGAACAGCGGCTTGCCGACGCACCCGAGCGCATCGGCCAGATACAGCTCCGGCATCATCACGCCCTCGAAGAAGTCGGGTGCCTTGCCGATCACGACGGCGCCGATGTCCGCCCAGGTCATGTCTGCGTCGGCCAGTGCCCGCACGGCGGCTTCGCGGACGAGGCCCGCCATCGACACGTCGCCGCGCGTCGCTTGGTGCTTGGTCTGCCCGACACCGATGACGGCGACCCGCTCCTTCATCGGTCCTCCCCTTCCAGGACGCACACGAGGTTCTGCTGCAGGCACGGCCCCGAGGTGGCGTGGGCGATGCCCCGCGACGCGTCGCCAGCCATGATCCGCTCGGCCACCTCGCTGATGCGGATGAGGCCAGCCACCATCACCGGGTTGGCGGCCAGTGCCCCGCCCGATGGGTTGACGTTCGGGTGATCGGCGAGGCCGAGCGCATCCCGCAAGATGATCTCCTGGGGCGAGAACGGCGCGTGCAGCTCGGCCACGTCGACCGGTGCCGTGCCGACGCCGGCCTTCTCGCCCGCCAGCTTCGTCGACGCCGAGGTGGTGAGGTCGCGCACGCCGAGGGCCATCGGCTCCACGCGGTGGTCGATGCCGCGGATCCAGGCCGGTCGGTCGCGCAGAGCCCGGGCCCGGTCGTCAGCGGCCAGGATCACCGCACAGGCGCCGTCACTGATGGGTGGGCAGTCGTGCTTGCGGAGCGGATCGACCATCGGCTCCTCCGCGAGGAGGGCGTCGGCCGCCCGGTCCCAAGCCAGCTGGGCGTTGGGGTTGCCGAGGGCGGCCTTGCGGCTGCGGGCGGCCACCTCCGCGAAGTCGGCTTCCGTGGCGCGGCCGCTGTCGAGCAGGGCACGGGCTTGGAGGGCGGCCAGGCTGATGGCGTCGGGCCACAGGGGCCCCACGCTGTAGGGATCGAGCTGGCGGGACAGCACCTCATGCAGGGGGCCAGGCGAGGATTTGCCATAGCAGTAGACGAGCGCGGTGTCGATCTCTCCCAGCTGGAGCTTCACCCACGCCTCGTAGAGCGCCCACGCTCCGTCCATCTCGACGTGGCTCTCCTGGATGGGCGGCCACGGCCCCACGCCATCGAGGGTCGAGACGAAGCTGAAGGCCTGTCCGGAGAGGTAGTCGGTGGAACCGGAGCAGGTGAAGCCGATCTCTGTCTGGTCGAGGCCGGCCTTCGCACGCACCTCCTGCAATACCGGCATCAGCATCTCGACCTCGTTGAGGCGGACCTCGGATCGAACGCTCGGCATCTGGGCGGTGGCGATCACTGCGATGTCCCTCACCAGGTCACCCCCGCTCCCGGCTGCACGACCTCGACGTCGGGTTCGCCGTTGGGTCGGAAGTAGCGGATGCTCTCGAGCGTGGGCTTGATGTCGGCGTCGTCGACCCAGACGGCCTCGACGCGCATCCCGATGTGGACGTCCTCGACGGGGCACTCCTGGATCAGGTGCATGATCGGCAGGTCCGACCCGTCGAGCAGGATCAGGCCGGAGGTGTACGGGATCTCCATGCCCTGTCCGTAGAAGGCGACGTTCACCACGCAGAAGCTCGTGAGCGTGCCGACCTGCGCCACCTCCACCTGTTCGGTGGTGGGCACACCGAGCTGCGGGTCGGCGCCACGGGAGGGCACGTAGACCTTCCCGCCGGGCGCTCGCTCGCCGAGGATCCGCTTCTGGGTGATGCCGGTGAGGAAGCGGGTGGTGGCCACGCCTGCCGTGAACTCGTACTCGAGGGACGCGGGCGTGCGGACGCTGCGCACTGGCTCGACGTCGGCGAGGCTGGGGGGCAGCGTGATGGTCGGGGGGGTGGGGTCGGCCATCAGGCTTCGGGCTCCCAGCACTCGAGGTCGTGGATGGTGCCCTCGCGCTCGGCCGCCCAGCGCGGCACCACGCGCATTCCGGTGGCCATCTTGTCGATCGAGCCCGCGTCGACAGCCTGCAGAAAGCCCACCCCGGCGCCATCAGGCCGCACGAGCGCCCAGGCGAACGGGTGCGGCAGGGGGTGCTTCGGCATCGGGGTGCGCACCCACGCCCAGGTGTCGACGACACCCCCAGGGCCGACCTCGACGAGCTCGGTCAGGTCCTCGCCGGTGTTCGGGTCGTACTCCGTGGGCGGGATCAGCACCCGGCCGTCGGCACCCTTGATGCCGACCAGCACCTTCTCGCGCAGCCCTGTGAGGAAGGCACCAATGACCGGACCGGTGGTGCGGGAGAAGGGGTACTCGATCACCATCGGGGCACGGAACACCCCGTCGCCCTCCCGCTCCCCCGCAAGGATGTCCGTCACATCAGCCATCGGCTTAGAAGGAGATGACCTGGCGGATGACCTCACCGCGCTGCATCGCCGCGAAGGCGTCGTTGATATCGTCGAGCTTGATGCGCCGAGTGATCATGCCGTCGAGGTCGAGGCTGCCGTCCTTCCAGAAGCCGAGGAGCTTGTGGAAGTCGTGACGGACGTCGGCCGAGCCGTAGTACGAGCCCACGAGGTTCTTCTCCGAGAAGAACAGCTCGAAGGCGGAGAAGCTGACGAACTCATCGAGCTTGCCGACGCCCACGATGCAGGCCGTGCCGCCACGCCGGATGGCGTCGTACGCAGCGCGCATGGTGGTGGGCAGGCCGATGGCCTCGAACGAGAAGTCGAAGCCGTCGCCCCCGGTGAGGCTGGCCTTGAGGCTGTCGACCTCGTCGGGCTTGCAGGCGTGGGTCGCACCGAAGCGCTTGGCGTCTTCGAGCTTGCCATCGTTGAGGTCGACGGCGACGATCACCGACGCACCCGCGACCCGCGCACCTTGGATGCAGGAGATGCCCACGCCGCCGCAGCCATAGACCACGACCGACGAGCCTGGGGTGACCTTGGCCGTGTTGATCGCGGCACCCACGCCGGTCATCACGCCGCAGCCGATGAGGCTGCCGATCTCGAGCGGGATGTCGTTGTCGATCTTCACCACACCCTGGTGCGGGATGATCATCTCCTCGGCGAAGGTGCCCGTGCCGGCCATGCCGAACACCGGGGCGCCATCGAGGAGGAAGTGGGGCGTGCCGCCCATCACCATCTGGATGTTCGAGCACAGGTTGGGCTGGTGGCGCGGGCCGCAGTAGGCGCACTCGCCGCACGGCGGGCTCCAGGCCACGATCACGTGATCGCCGACGGCGACGTCGGTGACGCCCTCGCCGACCTCGGCGATGATCCCCGCTCCCTCGTGTCCGAGAATCGCCGGGGCGGGCTGCGGGATGGTGCCGTTCATGCAGGAGAGATCGGAGTGGCAGACGCCGGTGGCCTCGATCTTGACCTTGACCTCCCCGGCGCCGACATCGACCAGCTCGATGTCGTCCCGCACCTCGAGAGCGTCGTCACCCATGTTGCGGAGCAGCGCTGCGCGCATGTGATCCCCCTGATCGTTGGTCTTGGAGCCGGACTGGAACCCGTTCTAGTCTGACGGACCGTCAGATGTGAAACCACGGGGGTGCACCGCACGTGACCGGCTTCTATCGCTACGCCCAGGCCGAGCCAGATGTCGTCGCGGTCGTCGACCCCGATGGCACCGAGGTCACGGCGGGGGCGCTCCTCGCCCGCGCCAACCGCTACGTCCACGCCCTGCGATCGCTGGGACTCGAGCGGGGCGACAGCGTGGCCGCCGTGCTCCCCAATGGGGTGCTTCCCGCGGAGGTGTACCTCGCGGCGCTGCAGGCGGGCTGGTACTACGTGCCGATCAACTACCGGCTCTCCGCGCCCGAGATCGCCTACATCATCACCGACTCCGGCGCGAAGGCGATCGTGGCCCACGATCGGTTCGCAGGGGTGGTGGCCGCCGCGGCCGACGAGGCGGGTGTGCCGAGCGAGGCGCGGCTCGCCCATGGCTCCGTGCCGGGCTTCCGCGACGTGAACGAGCTGCTCGCCGAGCAACCCGACACCCTGCCCGACGACCGCAGCGCCGGTGCCGCGATGCACTACACGTCGGGCACCACCGGCAAGCCGAAGGGCGTGAAGCGCAAGCTCTCCGAGTTCGGTGCCGACGACACGGCTGAGCTCTTCACCGGGTTCTTCGGCCTGTTCGGGATCCCCCACCGCGACGCCAACGTGCACCTCTGCACGTCGCCGAACTACCACACCGCGGTCACGACGTTCGCGGGCAACGCACTGCACTCCGGTCACACCGTGGTGTTCATGGACAAGTGGGATCCGGAGGAGACGCTGGCCAAGATCGAGCGCCATCGGGTCACCCACACCCACATGGTGCCGACCCAGTTCCACCGGATGCTGCAGCTGCCCGATGACGTGAAGGGCCGCTACGACGTGTCGTCGATGCGCTGGGCCATCCATGCCGCCGCACCCTGCCCGATCGACGTCAAGCAGAAGATGCTCGACTGGTGGGGCCCGGTGATCTGGGAGTACTACGGCGCCACCGAGGGCGGCGGCACAACGGCCACGCCGGAAGACTGGTTGAAGTACCCGGGCACCGTCGGCGCCCCGTGGCCCATCTCCGAGCTCAAGATCACCGACGACGACGGAGCTCCTGTCGAGGCGGGCGTGCCGGGCACCGTCTGGATGAAGATGGGCGGCCAGGACTTCGAGTACAAGGGCGACAAGGCCAAGACCGACGACAACCACGACGCCGACGGCTTCTTCACGGTCGGCGACGTCGGCTACCTCAACGCCGATGGCTTCCTGTTCCTGTGTGACCGCAAGAGCGACATGATCATCGCCGGGGGCGTGAACATCTACCCGGCCGAGATCGAGGGTGAGATCCTCGCCCACCCCGGCGTGGGCGACGTCGCCGTGTTCGGCATCCCCGACGACGACATGGGCGAGCAGATCAAGGCCGTGGTGGAGCCGGCTCCCGGACAGCTCGGTGGCGACGAGCTCGCAGCATCGATCATGGAGCACTTGAGCGGTCGATTGGCGCGGTTCAAGTGGCCGAGGTCGATCGACTTCGTCGACGAGCTCCCCAGGGAGCCCACGGGCAAGCTCCTGAAGCGCCAGCTCCGAGACCCCTTCTGGGAAGGGCGCGACCGGGCGATCTGAGTCGTTGCGACGCAATCGGAAGGCACGTGGGAGGCTCGGCTCGTGGACACTCCACTCGAATCAGCACCGAGGCGGGCCGGCGTTGCCGCCGGTGAGCTGCCCCTCGCCGCCCTCCGCGCGATTGTCGACGGGTCCGCCCACACCTTCCTCCTCCTCGACCAGGACGGCACCTTCCGCTACGTGGGAGCCACGAGCGAGGAGTCACTCGGATGGGCGCCAGATGCGCTCGTTGGGCGCAACATGGCGGAGTTCCTCACCCCCGTGGGTCTCGACGAGGCCATCGCGACGCTCGCTGAGATCGACGCCTCGGACCGCGACGGCTCGGGCGTGCCGATGGTCTTCGAGATCCTGCAGGCCGACGACACCACCCTCTGGGTAGAGGTCGGCGCCATCCCCCTGCTCGACGTGCCCGATGCCGAGGGGATCGTCCTGCGCTGTCGTCCCTGGAGCGGTCAGCGCCACTTCGAGGACTTCCTCACCTCACTGCTCGCCGACGAGCCGCTCCCCGAGGTGCTGACGAGGCTGAGCCGGTCGATCGCGACATCGCTCCAGGCGGCCTCAGCCGTCGTCCACCACGGCTTCGACGGTGACACGTTTGCTTCGGCTGCTGGCAGCGGCGTGCCCGTCGCGCTGCTCGCCGAGCCAGGACCCTGGATCGATGTCGCTCGATCCGGGGCCGTCGTGGAGCTCGATGTTGACGACCTCGACGGAGAGGTGGCCGTCATCGCTGCGGCGGCAGGGCTGGGGGCATGCTGGGTCGCCCCTGTGCCGGGAATCGACGGGCTTGCGCCCGCCGTCCTCAGCGTGTGGCGCCCGAGGGCGGGACCGATGCTCAACGGCCACCGCCAGGTGTTCGATCGGTCGCTGAGCTACGTGCAGCTCGCGCTCGTGCGGAACGCCGAGCACCAGCGCCTCCTCCACCTCGCCGGCCACGATGCGCTGACCGGGGTGGCCAACCGCACCCAGTTCCGCGCTCGCCTGGCCGCGGCGCTGGCCATCGGCGAGCGCGACCTGGCCGTGGCGTTCTGCGACCTCGACGGCTTCAAGGCAGTGAACGACACCTTCGGACACATCCGCGGTGACGCCGTGCTCGTCGACGTGGCCGGACGCTTGCGGTCCAGCCTCCGCTCGGGCGACGAGATGGCGCGCATGGGGGGCGATGAGTTCACCGTCCTGTTGCGCAACATCGTCGATGCTGCGGGTGCCAACCACGTCGTCGACCGCCTTCTCGGTGCGCTGCGCGAGCCCATGCTGGTCGACGGCGCCGAGGTGCCCCTCGGACTGTCGATCGGTGTTGCCCTCGCCGGTCCCGAGTCCACTGCCGACTCCCTTCTCGCCCGTGCCGACGAGGCCCTCTACGCCGTGAAGCGCGCTGGCGGCGGTGCTGCGCTGGTGGTCGGGGGCATCCACTAGCGCAGGGGCTGCCGCTTCACCCGCTGGCTTCGTCGTCGCCGTCTCGTGCACGCGTGAGCGTGCGGGCAAGCTGGGCCATGGCGCGGTGCTGGAGGGCACGCACGGCACCGGCCGACCGGTTCGTCAGGCGGGCCACCTCGTCCACGGGCATGTCGGCGATGAAGCGCAGCAGGATCACCTCGCGCTGCTCGTCGGTGAGCTGGGCTAGCGCTGCAACGAGCTCCGGGTCGGCCGCCTCGGGCGACGCAGGGGCGGCGCGGTCGGGCACCTCGCCGTCGACGATCTGGGGCCGCCGGATCCGGCGCCGGCGATCGTCGATGATCCGATGGTGCGCCAGCGTGAACACCCACCGGCGGAGGTGGTCCTCGTCGCCCTCGAACCGAGGGAGTGACTTGGACACGTTGAGGAAGACATCGCCGAGCACGTCCTCCGGATCGGCCACGCCCTGCCGACGCAGGTAGCCGAGCACGCCCCGGGCATAGGCCCGGTAGACGTCGCCCGCATCCATGGGGGGTCAGCGTAGGTGCCCGCAGGTTGGAGGGAGGGCTACCCGAGGTGGTCGCAGAGCAGGTGACAGGCCGTCTCGAGCTCCTCGCCCACCCACACGAGGTCGCCCACTCCGTTGCTCCACGCGATCAGGCAGGAGAACCACACGTGACCGAGCACCTTTGCGATGTCGGCTTCGAGATCCGGAGCGACATCGTCGGGGAAGGCTCGCAACATCACGCGCTGCATCACGTCGGTGGTGGCGACTGAGGCGCCTCCCGCCTCCCGATCGTCCGAGGTGAGGGCCGTGATCACCGCCTCGGCGAGCTGCGGCTGCCGTTCCATCGTGGCCACGCCCCGCCGCAGCACGTCATAGACCCGGTCGGCGGTTGTGTCGCCCTTCGGGGCCTTCTGGGTGACCCGGCGCTCGAGGTCCTCCATCCACTCCACCATGGCGGCGGCCAGGAGGGCGTCCTTCGAGGGGAAGTACCGGTAGATCGTGCCCAGCGCGACCCCGGCGGTGGCGGCGACATCACGCATCTGCACCGCGTCGTACCCCCCGTCGGCACCGAGCTGGAGCGCGGCTTGGAGCACTCTCTGGCGCCGAGCGGCCTGGCCCTTGGTGAGCGCTTCTGCGGTCGCGGCCATGGCGGGAACCTACCGGCCGGCCTTGGCCAGGTCGCGGAAGGGCACGTCCTTGTCGACGCGCGCCTCGGCAGGAAGCCCGAGCACGCGCTCGCCGATGATGTTGGCCTGCACCTGGTCGGACCCACCGGCGATGCGCAGGGATGGTGCATGCAAGAACTTGGTGGTCCAGACACCGCCGTTGGGCAGCTCCGGGCCGTCGAGCATCCCCGTTGCGCCCTGCACGTGGATGGCGGCCGTCGTCATCTGCTGCATGAAGCGCGCGTAGGCCAGCTTCATGATCGACGTCTCTGCCCCTGGTCGGGTGCCCTTCGACAGCGCCGTCTGGGAGCGGTAGCGGAGGAACCGGAGGAGCTCGGAGCGCAGGTGCGCGTCGACGAGAGCTTGGCGCGTGAGCGGATCGTCGGCCTTGCCGAACGCGCGCGCCAGCGCGATCAGACCGGGCGGGTCGGCGCCACCGGAGCCGCCCGCGATGGCCGTGCGTTCGCTGGCCAGCGTCGTCTGCGTGACCCGCCAGCCCTCGCCGACCGCGCCGAGCACGTTGCCGGCGGGGATGCGCACCTCGTCGAGGAACACCTCGCTGAAGTGCGAGTGCCCGGTCATCTGGCGCAGGGGTCGGATGTCGATGCCGGGGGTGGCCATGTCGACCAGGAAGAAGGTGATGCCCTTGTGCTTCGGCGCGTCGGGGTCGGTGCGGGCCAACAGGATCCCCCACTCGGCCCGCTCCGCCACCGACGTCCACACCTTCTGTCCGCTCACGACCCACTCGTCGCCGTCGCGCACCGCGCGCGTGGTGAGCCCGGCAAGGTCGGAGCCGGCATCGGACTCGCTGAACAGCTGGCACCACACCTCGTCGCCCCGGAGCATGGTCGGCAGGTAGCGCAGGCGCTGCTCGTCGGTTCCGTGGACGAGGATCGTCGGGCCCACCATGCCGATGGCGATGGCGAACACGCCATTGGACACGCCGAAGCGAGCCTGCTCCTGGTTGAAGATGGCGGCCTCGATGGGTCGCCCGCCTCGCCCGCCGAAGGCTCGAGGCCACGTGATGCCCGCGAACCCGCCCGCGGCCAGTCGGCCCTGCCATTCACGGCAGCGCTTCACGTAGACGTCCTCGCCATACGCATTCGTCCAGACTCCAGCCGAGAAGTCCTCCGGGTGGCCCTTCGGGATGGCGTTGGCATCGAGCCAGGCACGAGCCTCGACGCGGAAGGCCGCCTCCTCCGGGGTGTCCTCGAAGTCCACGGGCCCAGACTAGAACACGTTCTAGTCTGGGGGCGATGCAACGAGCCCGGCGGCAGCCGTTGGTTGCTAGGTCGTGAGGGCGTCCTCGACGGCGCGCTCGGCAGCGGGGGCGGGGGCGTTGCGGCGCTCCCACAGGGTGGACAGGAAGCGCTCCACGCCCTCGATCACCCGAGCCGACCGTGCCGAGGGGAACACCTCGAAGGCGTGCTGGGCGCCCTGCATCTCCGCGTAGAGCACGGGCTGGCGGGACACCGCTCGAAGCCGCTCGACGAAGGTGCGGGCGTCCTCGACCGGTGCGAGGGTGTCGTGGTCGCCGTGGATCACGAGGAACGGCGGGGCGTCGGCGCGCAGGTGGTGGACGGGGGACGCGTCCCTGAACTTCTCGGGCTCGTCATCGACGAACGCCTTCATCACCACCGGCTCGAGGAACTTCCGGAAGATGTCCGGGTCGGCCCCGAAGACGCCCCCCGGGGTGAAGTCGTAGATGCCGTAGAAGGGCACCGCCGCGGCAACCGAGGTGTCAGCCGACTCGAAGCCAGGCTGATAGCGAGCGTCCTTCTGAGTGAGGGCCATGAGCGCCGTGAGGTGCCCACCGGCCGAGCCGCCCGTGACGCAGATGAAGTCGGGGTCGACGCCGAACTCCGCGGCGTGCTCACGGATCCACGCAAGGCCTCGCTTGAGGTCGATGAGGTGCTCGGGAAACGCGACGCCCGGGCTCAAGCGGTAGTTCACGTTGAAGCCCACCCAGCCTTGTGCAGCCATGTGGCCGAGGAGCGGCAGCCCCTGCTCTCGCTTGTCGCCGATCACCCACCCGCCGCCGTGGATCTGCATGAGCGCCGGGCGGAGCGCTCCCCCACCAGGGACCGGCGCAGTGGGCACCGTGACGTCGAGCCGAAGCGTCTTGCCGCCGACCCGCGTGAACGGCACATTGCGACGGCGGTGCACGCCGCGGCGGTGGGCCATCAGGAACGGGAACACGACGTGGCTGCGAGGGAAGCGCGGAGCATCCGGCCCCGGATCGAGGTCCTCCAGTGCGCCGTGGACGAGCAGAACCGTGCGCCGGCTGGTCCACGCGATCCGAACGAGGAGCACCAGCGACACGCCCATCAGGGCCAGCCCCACGACGCCGACCGCCTGGTCGAGCGCCCCGCCGGCGACCAGCGCGGCGGTGACCACGAGCCCGAGGACGAGGTGGTGCCAGACGAGCTCGATCGTCATCCATGACGAGAAGAAGCTCCACAGGAAGACCGCGGGGGGTCGCTTGACCGGGGCCAACGCGTTGACCGCATGGACCGCACCGAGGAGACCGAAGACGAGAAGTGCCCATGCCATGGCACCATTCTGCCTGGTCCGAGGCAGGTGCCGTCCACCGCCGCGCCTAACGTCACCAGGCATGGAGCGACTTTCCGGCCTTGACGCGTCCTTTCTCTACTTCGAGACGCCCAACATGCACATGCACGTGGCCATGACGGCCATCTTCGATCCGTCGACGATGCCAGGCGGCTACGACTTCGCGACGATCAAGACCTTCATCGAGTCGCGCCTGCACCTTGTGCCGCCGTTCCGACGGCGCATCGTGTCGGTGCCCTTCCGCCTCAACCACCCCATCTGGGTGGAGGACCCGCACTTCGACCTCGACTACCACATCCGCCGCGTCGGAGCCCCGGCGCCAGGGGGGCACCGTGAGCTCGCCGAGCTGGCCGGGCAGATCGCCAGCACACCCCTCGACCGCAGTCGCCCGCTGTGGGAGCTCTACGTGGTGGAGGGACTCGCCGATGGCAACATCGGAGTGGTCACCAAGATGCACCACTGCGCGGTCGACGGCGTCTCCGGCGCTGAGCTGATGGTGAACCTGTTCGACGCCAGTCCCGAAGGCCGCGTCCTCGATCCGCCGGAGGCTCGAACGGCCGAGCCCATCCCGTCCGACTTCGAGCTCGTGAGCCACGCGCTCGCGTCGCGCGCTCGTCGGCAGGTGGGGCTGCTCCCCCTCATCGGCACCACCGCCCGCACGGTCGGCGCCTTGGTGTCCCGGCACCGCGACCCCGACGCCATCGTCGGCGCCGTGCCCCTCACTGCTCCGCACACGCCGTGGAACGCAGCGATCACTCCCCATCGCCGCATGTCCTTCACCCGGGTCTCGCTCGCGGATGTGAAGCGCATCAAGAACGCTGTGGGATGCACGGTGAACGACGTGGTGCTGGGCCTCATGGGCGGAACGCTTCGTCGCTACCTGGAGAAGCACGGTGGGAACCCGGCGGAGCCGCTGATCGCGGTGTGCCCCGTCTCGGTGCGCGGCGACGACGAGCACGGCGAGATGAACAACAAGGTTTCGGCCATGTTCACCTCGTTGGCCACCGACGTCGACGATCCGATCGAGCGGCTCCGCACGATCAGCCGCGTCACCCGCGGCGCCAAGGAGGACCACAACGCCCTCGGCGCCCACCTGCTCCAGGACTGGGCGGAGCATGCGGCGCCCACCACGTTCGCACTGGCCGCGCGGCTGTACTCGAGCCTGCACCTCGCCGACGCCCACCGCCCGATCCACAACGTGGTCATCTCGAACGTCCCCGGTCCCCCGTTCCCGCTGTACTACGCGGGCGCCCAGCTCGAGTACACGTTGCCCATGGGTCCCGTCATGGAGGGCGCCGGTCTCAACATCACCGTGCTCTCCTACATGGATCACGTGGACATCGGCTTCATGGCCTGTCGGGAGCTCGTGCCCGACGTCTGGGACCTCGCCACCTACGTCGACGACGCAATGGCCGAGCTGCTCGCTGCCATCGAGCCCCTGGCCGAGGCGCCGGACCACGGTCCCTCCCCGGTGTCGCCTGCTCCGGCCGCACCCCCGACCGCCAAGCCCACGACGCCCAAGAAGGCTGCGGCCAAGAAGCCGACACCCAAGAAGGCTGCGGCGAAGAAGGCTGCGGCCAAGAAGCCGGCAGTCAAGAAGGCTGCGGCCAAGAAGCCGGCAGTCAAGAAGGCTGCGGCCAAGAAGCCCGCGGCGAAGAAGGCACCCGCGAAGCAGGTGGCAGCACCGGTGCTGCCTCCCGCAGGCCCGGGCCTCCGCTGAGAATCTGACGGGTCATCAGGTCAGCGCCTAACGTCGGTCCATGGCGTACAACATCGCCGACCTCTTCGAGCACACCGTGGATTCGGTGGCCGATCGCGAGGTCTTGGTCGTAGGGGACGAGCGGCGCAGCTACGGGCAGCTGGAGGCGCGCGCCAACCGCTTGGCCCACCACCTCGCCGATCAGGGCATCGGAGCCGGTGATCACGTCGGGGTGTACGGCGCCAACAGCGTGGAGTGGATCGAGGCCGCCCTGGCCGCCTACAAGGTGCGCGCCGTGCCGGTGAACGTGAACTTCCGCTACGTCGCCGAGGAGCTTCGTTACCTGTTCGACAACGCTGATCTCAAGGCGGTCGTCTACGACCGAGAGCTGGCCCCTCGGTTGGAGGCTGTGCGCGCCGACCTCCCGTTGCTGCGGCACCTCATCCACATCGACAACCCGAGCGCCGACGATGCCGATGACGTAACCGAGGTGCTCGAGCGGCTGGGCTCGGTCAGCTTCGAGGACGCCATGGCCGCCGGCTCCGCGGAGCGCGACTTCGGCCCTCGCTCAGCCGACGATCACTACGTGCTGTACACCGGCGGCACCACAGGGATGCCCAAAGGCGTCGTGTGGCGCCACGAGGACGTCTTCTTCGCGCTCGGCGGCGGCATCGATGCGTACACGAACGAGCGGGTCGCCGACGAGTGGGCGCTGGCCAACAAGGCCAAGGCCGTCGAGTCGCCGCTGCGCTCGCTCACCCTCCCCCCGCTCATGCACGGCGCGGCCCAGTGGGGCTTCTTGCGCTTCGCCTTCGAGGGCAACCTCATCGTGATGCTTCGGCGGTTTGACCCCCACGAGGTGTGGCGCACTGTGGCGCGCGAGCGCATCAACAGCCTGTCGATCACGGGCGATGCGATGGCCCGACCGATGATCGAGGCCCTCGACGAGCTGGGGGGGCCGACGGCGCTCGACCTCACCTCCATGTTCGTCCTGGCCTCGACGGCGGCCATCTTCTCACCCACCGTCAAGGACCGCTACCTCGACACGTTCCCCGATCTCCTCATCGTCGACGCCATCGGGTCATCCGAGACAGGCTCGAACGGCATGCGCACCGTCGGCAAGGGCGACACGCAGAACAAGGGCGGCGGTCCCACTGTGCAGGCAGCGCGCGACGCAGTGGTGCTCGACGAGCAGCTCAACGAGCTGGCCCCTGGCACCGGTCAGCAGGGCCGGCTCGCCCGGCGCGGCAACGTGCCGATCGCCTACTACAAGGACGACCAGAAGTCGGCGGAGACCTTCGTCATCGGCGCCAGCGGGGCGCGGTACGCGCTGGCCGGCGACATGGCGATCCTGGAGGCTGACGGCACCATCACGTTGTTGGGGCGTGGCTCGCAGTGCATCAACTCGGGTGGCGAGAAGATCTTCCCCGAGGAGGTCGAGGCCGCGCTCAAGGCCCACCCGAGTGTCTTCGACGCCATCGTCGTCGGCGTGCCCGACGACCGCTGGGGCCAGCGAGTCGCCGCCGTGGTGCAGTCGCGTCCGGGCGAGATCCCGACGCTCCATGAGCTCAGCGAGCACTGCCGGGGCCACGTTGCTGGCTACAAGGTCCCCAAGGAGCTCCACCTCGTCGATGAGGTGGTCCGCTCGCCGAGTGGCAAGCCCGACTATCCGTGGGCCGCCCGGGTCGCCCGCGGTGAGATCTCCGCCTGACCGAACGATCATCCATCCGCAACCAACCGCTCAACCAGGAGAACGCCATGCAGGTCCACGACAAGCTCTTCATCGGCGGCGAATGGGTCGCCCCCGCCGGCACCGACGTGATCGAGGTCATCTCGCCCCACACCGAGGAGGTGGTCGGTCGCGTGCCCGAGGGCACCACGGCTGACATCGACCGTGCGGTCGCCGCAGCCCGCAAGGCCTTCGACGAGGGCGAGTGGCCGCGGATGACCCCGACCGACCGCATCGCGGCCGTGCAGCGCTTCAGTGACATCTACGCCGCCCGCATGATGGACATGGCACAGGTGATCACCACCGAGATGGGCTCGCCGATCAGCTTCTCGCAGCTGGCGCAGTCTCCGGCGCCGTGGATGATGCTGACGAGCTTCCTCGCCGAGGCCGAGAAGTACCCGTGGGAAGAGGAGCGCACCGGGATGCTCGGCACGTCGGTGATCGTGCGCAGCGAGGGCGTCGGCGTCGTGGGCGCCATCGTGCCCTGGAACGTGCCCCAGTTCGTCACCATGTCGAAGCTGGCCCCGGCCCTCCTCGCCGGTTGCACGATCGTGATCAAGCCGTCGCCGGAGACGCCGCTCGACGCCATGCTCATGGCCGAGCTGCTCGACGAGGCCGGCATCCCCAAGGGCGTTGTCAGCGTGATCCCCGCCGGCCGCGAGGTGGGTGAGCACCTCGTGCGTCACCGGGGCGTCGACAAGATCGCCTTCACTGGCTCCACCGCGGCTGGTCGCACCATCGCATCGATCTGTGGGGAGCAGCTGAAGCGCGTGAGCCTCGAGCTCGGCGGCAAGTCGGCGGCCATCATCCTCGACGATGCCGACCTGGCCGCCACGATGGAGGGCCTGAAGTTCGCCTCCCTGATGAACAACGGTCAGGCCTGCGTGGCGCAGACGCGCATCCTCGCGTCACGCAAGAACTACGCCGCCGTGGTCGACGCCCTCGGGGAGACCGTGCGAGGCATGACCGTCGGCAACCCCGACGACCCCACCACCGAGATCGGCCCGCTCGTGGCCGAGCGCCAGCAGGAGCGAGTGGAGAAGTACATCGCCCTCGGGCAGGAGGAAGGCGCCCGCATCGTCGTGGGCGGCAACGGTCGTCCCGCGGGCATCGACAAGGGCTGGTACGTGCAGCCCACCGTCTTCGCCGACGTCGACAACTCGATGCGCATCGCCCAGGAGGAGATCTTCGGGCCGGTGCTCGCCGTCATCCCCTTCGACGACGTCGACGACGCAGTGCGGATCGCCAACGACAGCGAGTTCGGGCTGGCGGGCTCCGTGTGGACCGGTGACCCCGCCGGCATCGGCATGGACGTGGCCCGCCGCGTGCGCACCGGCACCTTCGGCGTCAACCAGTACTCGATGGACTTCGTCGCCCCCTTCGGCGGCTTCAAGGCCAGCGGCATCGGGCGCGAGTTCGGCAAGGAAGGCCTCGAGCACTACCTCGAGCTGAAGACCATCATCCCGTAGACCGGGCCACCCACCCCGTTCTGTGTGCGCCCAGCCACGCAATGCGTGGCTGGGCGCACACAGAAGCCGTGGGGTCAGGTGCCGGTGAACGTGGGCGGCCGCTTCTCCGCGAAGGCGGTCGGCCCTTCCTTGGCGTCGTTGCTGGCGTAGACGGGCCAGCCCAGCTCCAGCTCCCGCGCCAAGCCTTCGGCCTCGCCCACGTTGGCCGACTCGCGCAGGCTCTGAAGCACAGCCTGCACAGCGATGGGGCCGTTGGCGGCGATCTGGTCGGCCAGCTCTCGAGCCTTGGCCAGGGCCATGCCGTCCGGTACGACATGGCCGATCAGCCCGACCTCTTTGGCCTCGGTGGCGGACATCTGCCGGCCGGTGAGAAGCAGCTCGGCGGCGATCGTGTACGGGATCTGGCGACGGAGCCGGACGGTGGAGCCGCCCAGGGGGAACAACCCGCGACGCACCTCGGCCACGCCGAACACCGCGCTCTCCCCCGCCACCCTGAGGTCCATGGCCTGGAGGATCTCGGTGCCACCCGCGATGGCGTAGCCCTCCACCGCGGCGATCAGCGGCTTGCGAGGCCGGCCGTGCCGTAGCAGTGCCTTCCAGTGCAGGTCCGGGTCGGCCGCGAAGCGCGGTGTCCACTCGTCGTCCGGGTGGCCGCCAGCCATCGCCTTGAGGTCGGCTCCCGCACAGAAGTGTCCGGCCGCACCGGTGACGATGGCCACCCTGATCTGCGAGTCGCCATCGATCTCGGTCCAGGCGTCGGCCATGCGCACGAGCATCTCGCTGGAGAGCGCGTTGCGGGCCTCGGGGCGGTTCAGCGTGACCGTGGCGACGTGGCCGTCGCGCTCGAACAGCAGGTGTGGGTCCACGGACCGATGCTAGAACCTGTTCTCGTTGGGCCAGGGAGGCAGACGATGTCCGCGATCGATCACGTCGAGGTGCTCGGCCGGCAAGTCGGCTTGCCGGTAGGGGTCCGCACCGCTCGCTCCGCGGCTGCCACCTTCCTGGTTCGCCACGATGCCGCAGCTCGCCTCATGGCGAACACCGGCGTCGAACCGAAGCGGCTCCCCGGTGGGCGCGCGGCGTGCATCCTTGCCCTTGTGCAGTACCTCGACAACGACCTCGGCCCGTACAACGAGGTGGCGTTCAGCATCGCCGTCGGAGCACGCGAGGGAGAGCCCGCCGGCGCGTACATCCATCAGCTTCCTGTCGATGGTGAGTTCACGTGTGCCGCGGGACGAGGCATCTGGGGGTTCCCGAAGTGGCTGGCCGAGATCGACCTCACCATCGATGACCGTCGAGCGCAGTGCCGCCTCAGCCACGACGGCGACCTGGTGCTGGAGCTGTCGATCAGCAACCGGCTGATCCCCCTGCCCTCGAAGCCGATGGCCATGAGCGCCTACGCCAACCTCGACGGCGTCACACGACGCACGCCGTTCGCCAGCCGGCCGACCGAGGTGCGCGGCGGTCCCCTCGGGACTCGGCTCGTGCTCGGTGACCGCCATCCCATGGCCCGCGAGCTGCGAAGCTTGGGCTTGCCCAAGCGCGCCGTCATGTCGAGCGTGATCGGCAACCTGGCCGCCACCTTCGGGTCGGCCAGCTCGCTCTGACCGCACGACCCGCCTTCGAGCGCTCGGCCGTGCGCCGCCCCCACGCGCCCCCGGCCGGCCCATGACACCGCCGCCCACCGACCCGGAGGTGGCGGTCCCGCCCGTCAGCTTCCTGCACCACAACCTCAAGGTGGCTTCGGCCGTCTCGTTCCTGCAGGACACGGCGTCGGAGATGCTCTATCCGGTCCTGCCCTTCCTGATCACCGGGATCCTCGGTGCCAATGCGGCCGTGCTCGGGGCCATCGAAGGGCTGGCCGACGGCACCGCAGCCGCGTCGAAGGTGCTCAGCGGACGCTTGGCCGACCGACGGACGCGGCGCCCGCTGGTCGCGGCCGGGTACGGCATCTCCGCCCTGGGCAAGCTGCTGCTCGCCGCGGCCGCGGTGTGGCCGGTGGCGGCCGCGGCCCGGTTCACCGATCGCGTCGGCAAGGGCCTCCGCGGTCCCCCACGCGACGCCATCATCGCCGACGACACCACGCCGGCTGATCGGGGGCGGTCGTTCGGCTTCCATCGCGCGGCCGACACCGCCGGCGCCGTGTGCGGGCCCCTCCTGGGCCTCGCTCTCTACGAGGCTCTGGGGCAGCAGATCCGACCGCTGCTGTGGATCGCCGTGATCCCGGCCGTGCTCAGCGTGGGGCTGGTCTTCCTCATCCGGGAGCGACCGCACCGCCCGGCGGGGGCGACCGTGGCCCTCGGGTTCCGCGGTCTCCCCCCGCGCTTCTGGCGTCTCATGGGCTTCATCGCCCTGTTCAGCCTCGTGAACTTCCCCGACGCCCTCCTGTTGCTCCGCGCCAAGGACCTCGGGTTCGACTTCGCGGGCGTGGTGCTCGTCTACGTCCTCTACAACCTGAGCTACGCCGCGCTGAGCTATCCGGCGGGTCGGATCTCGGACCGCCTCGGTCGGCGCAGGGTGTTCGCGATCGGCCTGCTGGTGTTTGCGGTGTCATATCTCGCCATGGGTCTCACGGCGTCCACGACGTGGTTGTGGATCATCCTGCCTGTCTATGGCGTCTACACGGCTCTGACCGACGGGGTGAGCCGAGCGTGGGTCGTCGACCTCGTCGGGCCAGAGCAGCGGGGCTCGGCGCTCGGCGCCCACGCGGCGATCTCCGGCGTCGGCCTGCTCATCGCCGGCACCTGGGCCGGCCTGGCCTGGAACCACACGGGCAGGGTGCCCTTCATCATCTCCGGCTGCGCCGTCGTGACGCTCGGGGTGCTGTTGCTCGCCGATGGCCGGTCCCTCGACCCGGTCGCCGCCGATACCCGCCCCTGAGTCTGCGGAGTCGACGATCAGCTGGCTGCGGCGGAGTGCAGCATCCCCGTGTTCCATCAGGGGGCTCTAGATCCACGAGCCGTGTCGCGGCCAGGAACACGGCGGCCCCGGCGACGTCGGACCCGTAGCTCAGTGGGTGGCGCCCAGGTACGCAGCCTCGAGCTCGGGGGCGATGTCGTCGGATTGCCCGACGGAGGTGATCCTGCCGTGGAGCATGATGGCGGCGTAGTCGGCCACGCCCAGCACGGTGCGCGCGAACTGCTCGACCACGAGGATCGACACCCCGTTCTTGGCGATCTGGGCCACGATCTCGTAGAGCTCCTCCACGATGAGCGGCGCCAGTCCCATCGAGAGCTCGTCGAGGAACAGCAGCGTGGGGTTCACGGCCAGGCCCCGGGCCATCGCCAGCATCTGCTGCTCGCCACCGGACATCGTGCCGGCCAGCTGGTTGCGACGCTCTCCGAGGCGAGGGAACTGGGTGAACGATCGCTCCTCCACCTCCTGCTGGCTCACGCCGCCGAAGGTCACCATGCGGAGGTTCTCGCGCACGGTGAGGTTCGGGAACACGCCGCGACCCTCGGGGATGGTGCACACACCGATCCGGGCGAGGGCGTCAGCGGCGACGCCGTTGACGTGCCGTCCACCGATGTGCACGCACCCGGCCGTGGCCGCCAACTGCCCGCTGGCCACCTTGAGAGTGGTGGTCTTGCCGCCCCCGTTCGGTCCGAGGAGGGCCACCACGCTGCCGCGCGGCACCACCAGGTCGACGCCGTGGAGCACCTCGATGCGGCCATAGGCGGCCCGCAGGCCGGTGAGCTCGAGCATCGGGACAGAGGCATCACCCTCGATCGAGGCAGTCGTCACCGAGCGGGTGGCCGCTGAGGTCACGGCGTGGTGTCCGACGAGGCGCCGAGGTAGGCGTCGAGCACCATCTGGTTCTGCTGGATCTCCGAGGGCGTGCCCACGGCCAGGATGGCCCCGAAGTCGAGGACGTGGATGTGGGCGCACACCCGCATCACGAGCTGGACGTCGTGCTCGACGAGGAGGATCGCCATGCCCTCCCCCGCCAGCTGGAGCAGTAGGTCGGCGAAGCTCTCCGACTCGCTGTCGTCGAGTCCCGACGCGGGCTCGTCGAGCAGGAGCACCGTTGGCTGTGTCGCCAGCGCTCGAGCCAGCTCGACGAGACGAGCGAGCCCGGTGGGCATCGCATCGACCCGCTCGTCGGCGACCCCGCGGATGCCCACGCGGTCGAGCAGGTCCTCGGTCTCGGCCACGGGATCGCCGTGGCGGTGGTGGGCCCACGACTTGCGGATCTCGGCGGCCGTGAGGATGTTGTCGCGGGCGGTGAGCGAGCCGAACACCTCGAGCCGCTGGAACGTGCGAGCGATCCCGGCTCGGGCACGCACGTGGGCCTTGGCTCTGGTGAGATCCTTGCCGTCGAGTGTGACGCATCCGCTGACGATCTCCTGCAGCCCTGTGATCACGTTGAACAGCGTGGTCTTGCCGGCGCCGTTGGGCCCGATGAGGCCGGTGACCTGGCCGGGCTCGACGTCGAGATCAACATCTCGGACAGCGGCGTGGCCGCCGAATCGGACGTTGGCCCCCCGGACCTCGAGCAGTGCCATATCAGGAGAGTTCGCCCTCGGCGGGTGAATCCCCTCCGGTCAGCCCCTCGACGATGCGATCCGTCTGCGCCCGGCGCTCATGGAGGTCGCGGACGAGCCAGAACCGCAGGAACCCCGCCAGCGCCCCCTTCAGGTACAAGAACCCGCCTGCCACCGCGCAAGCCACCCCGACCAGGGCCAGGACGATCGCATCCCGTTGCCCGAGCGGGTTGGTGGTGCTGTGCGACATCGCGTAGGCCACGACCGGCAGCACCACCCCGACGACCAGGCCGGCCAGGCCGATCCGAAGGGCCAGCTGGTCGCGCGCCGTCGACGGGTCGGTGATCCGAAGGTCGGCGATGTCGGCCTTGAACTGCTCGATGCGGTCGGGTTGGCCATGCATTGGATCACTCCGGGGTCGGGACGCGATGGGGGGATGGTGGCACGGACGCGCCGAGGTATGCCGCCGACAGCTCGGCCTCGATCGCGTGCGGTGGTCCGAGCGCGCCGATGCGTCCTTGCACCAGGACGCCCGCCAGGTCGGCCACGCCGAGGACTGCATGAGCGAACTGCTCCACGACCACGATGGCCACACCGCTGGCCGCGATGGCCGCCACCTGGGCGTACAGGTCCTCGACGATCAAGGGCGCCAACCCCATGGACAGCTCGTCGAGGAGGAGCAACGCCGGGCGAGTGGCGAGTCCGCGGGCAAGCGCGAGCATCTGCTGCTCGCCACCCGACATCGTGCCGGCCACCTGCGAACGGCGCTCCGCTAGTTGCGGAAAGCGCTCGTAGGTCTCGGCCTCGATCTCGGCCAGCGAACGACCGGAGTGAGTGGCCATCCGCAGGTGCTCCTGCACAGTCAGGTTGGCGAAGATGCCTCGGCCCTCTGGCACCATGCACAAGCCCGCTCGCGCCAGCTGATCGGCTCGTGCCCCGTTCACTCGGCGTCCGGCCAGCACCACCGCTCCGGCACTGGGCCGATGGAGACCGGCGATGGTGTTGAGCAGGGTGGTCTTCCCCGCGCCGTTGGGGCCGAGGATCGCCACGACGGTCCCCCGGGGCACCTCGAGGTCGATGCCA
>JBKJIE010000122.1:0-11602 GCA_046598715.1 Acidimicrobiales bacterium
CGACGATCGACGGGTTGGAAGCCACGTGGCGCGCCCGCTGGGAGGCCGACGGCACCTACCGCTTCGACCGCACGAAGACCCGCGGCGAGGTGTTCTCCATCGACACGCCGCCCCCCACCGTGAGCGGTTCGCTGCACCCGGGGCACGTGTTCAGCTACACGCACACCGACCTCGTCGCCCGCTACCAGCGGATGCGCGGCAAGGAGGTCTTCTACCCGATGGGCTGGGACGACAACGGGCTCAACGTGGAGCGCCGCGTGCAGCTGCTCACGGGCACCATCGTCGACCCGACGCTTTCCTACGACCCCGACTTCGTGCGCCCGGCCAAGGTCGACCCGAAGGCCCGAGCCGTGGCCGTGAGCCGCCCGAACTTCATCGAGCTGTGCGAGGAGGTGGTGCCCGAGCTCGAGGCCGCCTACCACGACCTCTGGGCCACCATGGGCCTCTCCGTCGACTGGGCGCACACCTACACCACCATCGGCGCCAAGGCCGTCCGCACCTCTCAACGCGGGTTCCTCCGCCTGGCCGCGCGCGACCTCGCCTACCGCAGCGAGTCACCGACCCTGTGGGATGTCGACATGCGGACGTCGGTGGCCCAGGCCGAGCTGGCCGACCGCGAGCTGCCGGGGGCGTACCACAAGCTCGTGTTCACCGGCCCGGACGGAAGCCCGCTCCACATCGACACCACGCGGCCCGAGCTCCTCGCCGCATGCGTGGCTGTCGTCGCCCACCCCGATGACGAGCGCTTCCAGCCCCTGTTCGGACAGCACGCCACCACACCGCTCTTCGGCGTGTCCGTGCCGATCGTGGCGCACGAGCTGGCCGACCCTGAGAAGGGCACCGGCATCGCCATGATCTGCACGTTCGGCGACACCACCGACGTCACCTGGTGGCGCGAGCTGTCGCTGCCCGTGCGGGCCATCGTGCAGCGCGACGGTCGCCTCCGCGCCATCACCTGGGGCGACACCGGCTGGGAGACCACCGACGTCGCCGGCGCCCAAGCGGCGTACGACGAGCTGGCCGGCAAGAACGTGAAGCAGGCCCAGGCCCGCATCGTCGAGCTCCTCCAGGAGCGGGACCTCATCGACGGTGAGATCCGTCCCATCACCCACTCGGTGAAGTTCTGGGAGAACGGCACCCGCCCCCTCGAGATCGTCACCAGTCAGCAGTGGTTCATCCGCTACCCCGACAAGGGCGAGATGCTGGCCCGCGGCAAGGAGCTGGCCTGGTGGCCCGACTTCATGCGGGTGCGGTTCGAGAACTGGGTCAACGGCCTCATGGGCGACTGGAACATCACCCGCCAGCGGTTCTTCGGCGTGCCCTTCCCCGTCTGGTATCCCATCGATGGGGACGAAGTCACCGACTTCCTCTCGCCCATCCTCGCCAGCGAGGACACGCTTCCCGTCGACCCCACCACCGACGTGCCTTCCGGCTTCGAGGAGTCGCAGCGCAACCAGCCCGGTGGCTTCGCGGCCGACCCAGACGTGATGGACACCTGGGCCACGTCGTCGCTCACACCACAGATCGTGTGCGGATGGGAGGACGACCCTGACCTGTTCGACCGCGTGTTCCCGATGGACCTGCGCCCCCAGGGTCACGACATCATCCGGACGTGGCTCTTCAGCACGGTCGTGCGCAGCCACTACGCCCACGACGCGCTCCCGTGGGCGAACGCGGCGCTGTCGGGCTTCATCAACGACCCCGACCGCAAGAAGCTGTCGAAGTCGGCCGGCAACATACCCGACGACCCGGTGACCCTGATCGCCCGGCACGGCGCCGACGCCGTGCGCTACTGGTCGGCCAACGGGCGGCCCGGGATGGACATGATCTTCGACGAGGGTCAGATGAAGATCGGGCGGCGCCTCGCCATCAAGCTCCTCAACGCGTCGAAGTTCGCGCTGGGCATCGGCGCCCCCACCGCGGGTTCGGCGGTGACCGAGCCCCTCGATGCGTCGATGCTCGTGCGCCTGGCCGACCTCGTCGACGACGCCACAGCTGCCTTCGACCGCTACGACTACGCCCGCGCGCTCGAGCGCACCGAGGCGCACTTCTGGTCGTTCTGCGACGACTACCTCGAGCTGGTCAAGAACCGTGCCTACAGCGACGAGCCCGGCGCTGAGTCAGCCAAGGCCGCGCTGCACGTCGCCCTCGAAGCAATCCTCAAGCTGTTCGCGCCGTTCCTGCCGTACGTCACCGAAGAGGTGTGGTCGTGGTGGCAGGAGGGCAGCATCCACCGCTCGGCCTGGCCGTCAGCAGACGCCCTGCGCACCGCCGCAGGGGCCGGTGACCCGGCGGTGCTGGCCATGGCCGCCGAAGTGCTCACCGAGGTGCGACGAGCCAAGTCGGAGGCCAAGCGCTCGATGCGCGCCGGTGTGACCTCGATCAAGGTCACCGACACACCCGCTCGGCTCGGGGCCCTCGATCTCGCCGCCGCGGACGTGCGAGGTGCCGGCGTGATCGATCAGCTCTTCATCGCGAAGGGCGAGGCCTTCGCGGTCGAGGTCACCCTGGCCGACGAGACCTAGCTGCCTTCGTGGGCGCGGTCGCTTTGATCGGCCGCCTCGGCGCCGGTGACTCCGCCGCGGGTGCCTCGGCCGGAGCGTCAGCCGGCAGGAGCAGCGTGCGGTTCGGCGTGGGCATGTCGACGCCCGCCGCGTCGAGGCCAGCATGGATGCGGGCCCGCAGCTCGCGCAGCACCTTGAACTGCGCGGCCGGCTTCGTCTTGACCACCAGCCGGATGGTGACGCCCGACGGGCCCATGGCCTCGATGCCCCACACCTCGGGCTCCTCCAGCACGCGGCCGGTCCACGTGGGATCACGCCAGAGATCGTCGGCGACCTGCTTGATCGTGGCCTGGGCCACCTCGAGATCGGCGCCGTAGGCCACCGACACGTCGAGCAGAGCCCGCGCCCACTGCTGGCTCATGTTGCCGACGCGCGCGATCTGGCCGTTGGGGATGTGCCACATCGTGCCGTTCACATCGCGCAGGCGGGTCGTGCGCAACGACACGGCCTCGACCGTGCCGGTGGCCTCACCCGCGTCGATGATGTCGCCCACGCCGTACTGGTCCTCGATGAGGATGAACATGCCGGCGAGGAAGTCCTTCACGAGGCTCTGGGCCCCGAACCCGATGGCCAGGCCAGCGATGCCGGCGCTGGCCACGAGCGGACCCAGGTTGATCCCGAGCTCGCCCAGGATCGTGACCCCGGCGAGGGCCCACACGGCGAAACCCGACAGCGATCGGAGCACCGCGCCCAACGTCGTGGCCCGGGCCGCGGTGCGCACCGAATAGGCGCCCGTGGCGAGGACGCTGCTCGGCAGTCGTTGCCCGAGGTGGGAGCGCCGCAGACGACGCTTCAGTCGGCGGGCGGGCGGCTGCTCGCCCGACAGGCTGGCCACGAACCGATCGATGGCCCGGTGCAGGAGCCAGTGCACCGCCCAGGCCACAAGGAGGATCAGCAGGATCGTCAGGGGCTTGGCGAAGATGACGTCGGCCCACTCGGCGGCGCGACGGCTCTCGGTGCGGTCGAGCACCTCACGGCAGATGAACGACGGATCGGCGCCGCACGCGTTGGCGATGTCGTCGGGGGTCACCTGCAGGAGCACGGCGATCGACCCTATCGGCCCCGTTGGGCGCATCGGGCCACAAGTCACACCTGGCCAGTTGAGGTACGAGAACCCCGCACGCATAGGCTCCGCGCCGATGGCCCTCGAAGTCGACAACCCCCTCGCCCCCGGCGGGAGCTACGAACCGCCCGCCCCGGTGCCCGTTGACCCAGGCGTGCCGCTGCCCCCCGACAGCATCGGCTACCGGCTGAAGCGCAAGGTCCTCGGTCCACCGCTCCACAGCGACGAGATGGAGCACCAGCGCCTCGGCAAGCCGACCGCGCTGGCGGTGTTCGCGTCAGACAACCTGTCCTCGAGCGCCTACGCCACCGAGGAGATCCTCCACGTCCTGATCCCCCTCGTCGGGCTGGCGGCGTTCTCGTTGGTAGTGCCGATCACGATCGCCATGGTGGTGGTCCTCGGCTTCCTGATCCTCTCCTATCGCGAGACGATCAAGGAGTACCCGTCGGCCGGCGGCGCCTACCTCGTCACCCGTGACAACTTCGGCATCATCCCGGCCCAGGTGGCCGGCGCGTCGTTGCTCACCGACTACATCCTCACCGTGGCCGTGTCGGCCGCAGCGGGTACTGCCGCGCTCGTGTCGGCCTTCGGTGCCCTCAAGCCCTACACCGTGCCGATCGCCTGCTTCTTCATCGCGCTCATCGCCTTCGGCAACCTGCGTGGGGTGAAGGAGAGCGGCAAGATCTTCGCCGTCCCCACCTACTTCTTCATCCTCAACATGGGCATCCTGCTGGGCATCGGGCTGTGGAAGTACGTCGGAGGCGACCTCCACGTGGTGGGGTTGCTCGCCGAGACCAAGAAGGAGTTCCACGGGACCAAGGACGGCCTGTTCTATGGGGCCGGCCTGCTGGGGGTTCTGCACGCCTTTGCCTCTGGCGGTGCGGCCGTCACCGGCGTGGAAGCCATCTCGAACGGCGTGCCGGCCTTCAAGCAACCTGCCTGGAAGAACGCTCGCCAGACCCTCGTGATGATGGGCGTCGGCCTCGGGATCATGTTCCTCGGGCTCTCCGCGCTGGCCGCCGCCACGAAGGTCGGCCCGTCGGTCACCGGCACGCCCACGGTGATCGCGCAGGTGGGCGAGGCCGTGTACGGCAGCGGCGCTCTCGGCCACGTCCTCTTCTACTCGTTGCAGGCGGGCACGATGCTGATCCTGATCATGGCGGCCAACACCGGCTTCGCCGACTTCCCTCGCCTGGCCAGCTTCCAGGCCGGGGACAGCTTCCTGCCCCGTCAGATGACCAAGCGCGGTCACCGGCTCGTGTACTCGAACGGCGTGATCGTGCTGGCGGGTGTCGCCATGCTGCTCGTGGTGGCCACCCGGGGCATCGTCACCAACCTCATCCCGCTCTACGCCATCGGCGTGTTCACCGGCTTCACGCTGTCGCAGGCCGGCATGGTGAAGCACCACCTGACCCACAAGCACCCGGGCTGGCAGAAGAGCATCGTCATCCAGGCCATCGGCTGCACGTTGTCGTTCCTCGTGCTCGTGATCCTCGCCATCACGAAGTTCCGTGAGGGCGCCTGGGTGATCATCGTCGTGCTACCCGTCCTGGTGATGTGGCTGCTGCGCCTGAACCGGCAGTACAGCCGGGAGGCCGAGGAGCTCGAGTACGAGGTGCCGGCCGCCGCCACGGCGCCGATCCTGCGCCGGCACGTGGTGCTCGTGTTCGTCGACGAGCTCGACGCCGCTGCTGCCCGCGCCATCCAGTACGCCCGCAGCCTCACCCCCGACGAGATGCGCGCCGTCCACTTCGTCATCGACGACACGCACGCCAACACGCTGGCGGAGCAGTGGCGCCGCCTGGGCCTGCAGCGCGTGCCGCTCGAGCTCGTGGCCTGCCCGGATCGCCGTCTCACCCGCGCCGCGGTGGAGTGCGTGGCGCGCGAGCTGTCGGACCGGCAGACCGAGGTGAGCGTGCTGCTCCCCGAGCGCAAGTACAAGGGCATCTGGCACCGCGTCCTGCACGACAAGACTGGCGAGGCGATCCAGGAGCAGGTGTCGCGCCTCAGCCACGCCAACGTCACCACCGTGCCCTTCCACTTCGGATCGAAGGCCGAGATGGAGCGTTCGGTGGCCGCCTACGCAGACACAGCAGGCGATGCCACCCTCGACGTGCCCCAACCGGATGTGACCGGAGAGAAGGCCGCTCCTCACGCCCTCGTGGCGCAGGTCCTCGACCGCACCCCGATCATCGACGCCCAGTGGCGCGATCGGGTGACCGTGGCCGGACGAGTGCGCTCCGTTCGCGTCGCCCCACTCCACGACGCGCCCACGCTCGAGCTCGTGATCGTCGACGACACGGGCGCCATCTCCATCGTGTTCCTCGGGCGGCGAGCGCTCGCGGGCGTGGAGACCGGCACGCTCCTGTCTGTCGAGGGCATGGTGGGCGTGCACAAGGCACGGCTGGCCATCCTGAACCCCACCTACCGCTTGCTCGGGTAGCCGACGCCGGCCTCGGTCAGTCGCCGACGCGGCGGGCGTCCTCGACGAGGTTGATCTGGTAGAGCACCTCGTCGAGCTTGTCGCCCGCTTCGATCGCTCCGAAGCGCTGGGGGGTGTCGGGGGTGCAGCACGATGGCAGCGGCGAGAGGATCGTCCACGGCGTGGGGTGGCAGAACTGCACCACGCTGTAGCGCTCGCCGGCGTAGGACGGGTCGGCCACGACCCGGTGGATCCCCGGTGGGATCACGCCGTTGGAGAGCACCTCGAGCATCATCCCGGTGTTGATGATCACCTTGCCATCGGGGGCGACCGCGTCGACCCAGCCCTGGTCGGTCTTCACCTGGAGGCCAGGCGCTGTGGCACGGGGCAGCGCCGTGATGAGGTTGATGTCGGCGTGCTCACCGGCCCACACGTGCTGCTTGCCGCTCGGCGCTTCGGGCATCGGCGGGTAGCGGATGGCACGGGTGAGGGTGGATCCGTTCGGGAGCATCGACTCGAAGAGGTCCTCGTGCGCCCCCAGACCAAGGGCGATGACTCGCAGGAACCGTCGCTGCAGGTCGTAGATGCGCTCGTGGAAGAGCATCAGCACCTCGGTGATGCCGGGCACGGCCGCCTCGGGGAGCACCTGGTCCATGTAGCGGTGCGGGTACTTGCGACGCAGCGGGTGACCGACCGGCGGCTCGTCGCTCCAGTTGAGCATCTCCTTCCAGTCGGGCACGTCGGCCGAGGCCGCCGTCTCCACGAGCAGTCCGGTGTAGCCCGTCTGCCCGTGCGAGCCCGGGGCCACGAACCGAGCCTTCGTGTCCTGGTCCATCGAGAAGAACTGAGCCAGCTTGTCGTAGGCCTCGTCGATGACCTCCTCGGGGAGGTCGTGGCTCGTGTAGACGAACCCCGTCTCGAGGCTCCGACGAACGCCGTCCACCACCGCTCGCCGCGCCGCCGCATCGCCTCGCTCGAACCGCAGGAGGTCGACTTCGAGGATCTCGGACATGGGTTGCACCGTATCCTGACGAGGTGACGGACGATCCTGTGCTCCATGTGCCCATGAACCCTGTGCGGATCGTCACCGCCGCCAGCCTGTTCGACGGGCACGACGCCGCGATCAACATCATGCGACGCATCCTGCAGGCGCAGGGCTGCGAGGTGATCCACCTGGGCCACAACCGGTCGGTGGACGAGGTGATCACCGCCGTCGTGCAGGAGGACGTACAGGGGGTAGCCGTCTCCTCGTACCAAGGCGGTCACCTCGAGTACTTCCGCTATCTCGTCGACCGCCTCCGAGAGCGGGGCTGCGGCCACGTGAAGATCTACGGGGGTGGCGGCGGCGTCATCATCCCCAGCGAGATCGCTGAGCTGCAGGCCTACGGCGTCACCCAGATCTTCTCGCCCGAGGACGGCCAGCACCTCGGCCTGGCCCGCATGATCAACACGATCGTCGAAGCCTGCGACGTCGACCCGCTCGCCGAGCCGGTGCCCGACCTCGACGGTCTCCTGGCTGGCGACCAAGGCGCCCTGGCTCGCATCATCACCGCGCTCGAGCTGGGACGGCTCGACGTCGCCTTGCTCGACCAGGTCCGCTCCCTCGCGGCGGCCCGCACGGTGCCGGTGCTGGGCATCACCGGCACGGGTGGGTCGGGGAAGTCGTCGCTCAACGACGAGCTGGTGCGCCGCTTCCGCCTCGACCAGGAGGACAAGCTCCGCATCGCGGTGCTCGCCTTCGATCCCACCCGGCGGCGCGGCGGTGGCGCTCTGCTGGGCGACCGCATCCGCATGAACGCCATCGAGCCGCCTCAGGTGCTCTTCCGGTCGCTGGCCACTCGTGGAGCCAGCGAGCTCCCCCCAGCGCTCGACGACGTCATCGCCGCGTGCAAGGCCGCGGGGTACGACCTCGTCATCGTGGAGACGCCCGGGATCGGCCAGGGCGACGCCGGGATCGTGGCCCATGTAGATGTGCCGCTCTACGTGATGACCCCGGAGTTCGGGTCGGCCAGCCAGCTCGAGAAGATCGACATGCTCGACTTCGCGGAGGCGGTGGCCATCAACAAGTTCGAGCGCCGCGGTGCCGAGGACGCGCTGCGCGATGTGCGGCGCCAGCTCGCTCGCAACCGTGAGCGCTTCGACATCGACCCCGCTGAGCTCCCCGTGTTCGGCACCATCGCCGCCCGGTTCAACGACGACGGTGTCACCGCGCTGTACCAGCACCTCCGCGGTCGGCTCGCCGAGATCGGCCTCCCCATCACCGAGGGCACGCTGCCTGTTGTCCTCAGCAACACGAGCACCAAGGTGGCCTCGATCGTGCCACCGGCGCGCTCCCGCTACCTGGCCGAGATCGCCGAGACGGTGCGCGGCTATCACTCAGGCACCGCCCAGCAGGCGGAGGCCGTCCGGCTGGTGCAGCACCTCACCAGCGCCCGCGATGTGGTCGCCGCCCGCGGCGCCGCCAGCGCTGAGCTCGACCAGGCGCTCGGTGACGCGGCGACCGCGGTCACCGCGGACAGCCACGAGCTCCTCGCAGGGTGGCCGGCGACCGTCGAGGCCTACAGCGGCGAGACCCACCCCAGCGGCGCTGCCCTGCAACGGGCGTCGTTGTCGGGCAGCCTCGTGCCACGCGTCGCCCTCCCCCGCTTCGTCGACCACGGGGAGCTGCTCCGGTTCCTGCGACGCGAAAACCTGCCTGGTCGGTTCCCGTTCACCGCCGGCGTGTTCCCGTTCAAGCGCGAGGGCGAGGACCCCGCCCGCATGTTCGCCGGCGAGGGCGACGCCTTCCGTACCAACCGGCGCTTCCACCTGCTCTCGGAGGGCCAGCCCGCCACCCGCCTGTCGACCGCGTTCGACTCCGTCACCCTCTACGGCTTCGACCCCGACGAGCGCCCAGACATCTACGGCAAGGTCGGCAACTCCGGGGTGTCGATCGCCACGCTCGACGACATGGAGGTCCTCTACTCCGGCTTCGACCTGTGCGATCCAGCCACCTCTGTGTCGATGACCATCAACGGGCCCGCGCCCACGATCCTCGCGATGTTCCTCAACACGGCCATCGACCAGCAGCTCGCCTCGTTCACCGAGCGCGAGGGTCGCGCCCCATCCGACCAGGAAGCAGCCATCGTCCGGGCTGACACGCTGCGCGCCGTGCGAGGCACCGTGCAGGCCGACATCCTCAAGGAGGACCAGGGTCAGAACACGTGCATCTTCTCCACCGAGTTCTCCCTCGGGGTGATGGCTGACATCCAGGAGTACTTCGTGGCCAACGAAGTGCGCAGCTTCTACTCCGTGTCGATCAGCGGCTACCACATCGCCGAGGCGGGCGCGAACCCCCTGTCACAGCTCGCCTTCACACTGGCCAACGGGTTCACCTACGTGGAGAGCTACCTCGCCCGGGGCATCGCCATCGACGACTTCGCACCGAACCTGTCGTTCTTCTTCTCCAACGGCATGGACCCTGAGTACGCCGTGCTGGGCCGAGTGGCCCGTCGGATCTGGGCCGTCGCCATGCGTGACCTCTACGGCGCCGACGACCGCAGCCAGAAGCTGAAGTACCACGTGCAGACCTCGGGCCGATCGCTGCACGCGCAGGAGATGGACTTCAACGACATCCGCACCACGCTGCAGGCCTTGATCGCGCTCTACGACAACGCCAACAGCCTCCACACCAACGCCTACGACGAGGCCGTCACCACGCCCACCGCCGAGTCGGTGCGCCGAGCTCTCGCCATCCAGATGATCATCACCAAGGAGTGGGGCGTCTCGATGAACGAGAACCCCAACCAAGGCAGCTTCCTGATCGACGAGCTCACCGACCTCGTGGAGGAGGCCGTGCTTGCCGAGCTCGAGCGCATCTCCGAGCGCGGCGGCGTGCTCGGCGCGATGGAGACCGGGTACCAGCGCGGTCGGATCCAGGACGAGTCCATGCTCTACGAGCAGCGCAAGCACGACGGCTCGTTGCCCCTCGTGGGCGTCAACACGTTCCTCGCCCCCGACGCCGGCGCGCACGAGGCCCCACGCAAGGTCGAGCTGGCCCGCAGCACCGATGAGGAGAAGCGCAGCCAGATCGAACGGCTCCGTGCCTTCCAGGCCCGACACGCCAGCGAGCGGCCCGCCATGCTCGCCCGCCTGCGCGACGCGGCGCTGGCCGGCGACAACCTCTTCGCCGTGCTCATGGACGCCGTGCGCGTCTGTAGCCTCGGTGAGATCACCGACGCCCTCTTCGAGGTGGGCGGCCGCTACCGCCGCAACGTCTGACAGACCTCAGGAAGCATCGTCCTGCTCGGGCGCGCTGGTGGTGTGGAGCGTCAGACCGGCTGCCTGCTCGGCACGGGTGCGGGTGGCGGGGCGGATGCCCTGGGGTCTGGAGCGGAGCTCCCGCCCGTGCGGGCTCGTGAAGGTGAGCTCGTGGTCGGCGCTGCCCGTGACCGACCAACCGCCCTCGTGCACGACGCGGTGGTGATGCCAGCACAGGCCGCAGAGGTTGGCCGCGTCGGTAGATCCGCCGTCTCGCACCCAGTGCTGGATGTGGTGCAGGTGCCGGATGCGCCGGTCGCATCCGGGGAAGCGGCACCGATCGCGGTCTCGGTGTCGGACGCGCCGGCGGAGCCAGCGCGGCGGGACCCTGCCGGCTCGGCCGATGCCGATCGTGGTGCCGTCGGGTGCGTCGACCGAGAACTCGAGGCGCGCATCGCACAGGTGGCGAAGGACTGACTCGCTCGGGATCTGCATGTCGTCGATCGACCCGTTGCCCTCCCGCAGCCCGTCGATCACGGCAGCGTCCGCGTGCACGACCACCGTGCAGGTCTCGGGATCGGCGTCGTCGGCCAGTCGTTGCGACGTGAGCTCGACGAGCGCATCCGCTCGACGCACGTCGAGCGAGTCGTACTTGCCGGTCTCGGGGTCAGGGCCGTAGCCCTGGGCCATCCGCTCGAGCACGGCGTCGACCTGCGCGCCTGATCGTCGGGCAGGAAGCCGCTGTACCGGCGACCACCGTGGGCGTGGTCGGGTCGGGACCGGAACCCGCGCCGGATCTCCGCCTGGCGTGCACTGCGTGCAGTTCGGACGCGGTGTTGGCGTGCGAGGTCCTCGATCTGGGCCGCCGAGCGGCCCTGCAGGTCTCGCGCCATCTCCTCGTCGGTGTCGGCCGTGACGAACTTGGTAGCGGGCACGATCTGGTCCCACGAGAGCATCCCCGCCGCGAACGCTTCCCGCAGGTGGGGAAGCCGGTCGAGCGCCGAACCCACGCGCACGATGTCCCGGGCCGTCGCCGATCCGACGCGCGCCGTTGCGACGACAGAAGGGGCCATGCCGGTGGCACCGTCGGCCCGCCAGTCCTGTTCGAGATCAGCCGCGGTGATCACGTCGAGCAGCTCGGCACGCGTGGCGCACTCCAATGCAGCCAGCTGCTCGATGGCGAGCAAGCGCTCGTCGGGGGTGCAGGCGCGATAGGCACGAACTCGAGCGGAGCACTCGATGGGCTCGGTCATCACACCTCCTCGACACGCGGATCAACCAGCGAGTGGGGATCCCACGATCCCGAGAGGAGGC
>JBKJIE010000036.1:0-13791 GCA_046598715.1 Acidimicrobiales bacterium
AGGTGGCGCCAGAGCTCGCGCTCGGCTTCCGGGGTGGCGCCGACGAGGAGGTTGACGTGCGCGGTGCCAGTGGGCCGGTTGCGGGTCCAGCCGTCTGTGACCCGGTAGGCGACCGCCCCCAGCACGACGCCCTGGGCATCACGCCAGATCGCGCCGCGCTCCTGGCCCGGGTCGTCGCTGTCGCCAGGACGCCTCTCGACGCCAGCGATGACATCCCAGATGCGACCGTCGTGGGTGATGGCACCGATCGTGCGGGTCCAACGGAGGTCGTGCACCCGCTCGAGTTGGGGGCGGAGCTCGGCAGCAGTGGTGAGCTCGACCGTGCCGGTTCGCGGAGCGGCAAACCGGGCCAACGCGGTGTCGAGCTCGATGCCGCACGCGTCGATCGCCGGCCCGTACCCAAACCGTCCGTAGATCGGCCACTCGGCCGCCACGAGGAGCGCGATCGGCACGCCACCCTCGGCGATCGACCGGAGCTGCTCGTGCATCAGGCGACTCAGGTGTCCCTGCCGTCGGTGGTTCGTGGCCACAGCGACGGCAGTAACGCCCGCGGCTGGGATCGACGGGCCGTTGAGCGACAGCTCCGCGCTGAACCACCGGGCGACACCGACGAGCTCGCCGACGGCGGAGATGGCGCCGTGGGTGGTCTGGCCCGCGAAGAACTTGGCCCAGCCTGTGGTGACCGCGTCGGTGACCGATCCCAGCATGCTGTGCCCCACGACGCGAGCCGCCTCGGGGAGCTCCTCGGGTGTCAGCAATCGCACGCTCGGCTGCGCCGTTGGTTCAGTCCCCATCGTCGCAACCTATTGGACCGAAGCGCTTGCCGCCCGCGCGATTCAACCCTCGAGTGGGGCGCGCTCCCAGGTTTGGCGGCGCACCTCGTAGCAGGCGATCGACGCGGCCGTGGCGACGTTGAGCGAGCCGACCTTGCCCAGGAGTGGCAGGTAGGCGACGGCGTCGCAGGCGGCCAGCGTGGCTGGTGTGCAACCGCGGTCCTCGTGGCCGACGACGAGGCAGGTGGCGTCGCCCAGTGTCATCGAGTGGAGCGGTACAGCGTCGTCGGCGAGCTCGATGGCCACGACCTGATAGCCGGCCGCGCGTGCTTCGGCGGCCGCCGCCGCGCCCTCCGCAACCCGGTGGAAGGTCAGGTAGCGATCGGTGCCGAGAGCCGTCTTGGCCACCTTGGTGTCCTCCGGCTCGGGGGTGCGGCTGGCGAGCCACACGTCGTCCACGCGCAGTGCGGCGGCTGTACGGATGATGGCGCCCACGTTGAACGGTCCTTGTACGTCATCGAGCACGAGGGCGAGCCGCCCCTCGGTCCGCCGCCGCCACTCCCGGTGGAGCCGCTTCATGCCGGTGCCATCGAGCTGTTTCATGGCGCTGGCGCCGACACGGCGAGCAGCCGATAGCCGGTTCGGGAGGTCAGCCGCTCGGTGGGCCAACCGGCGTCGTCCAGCCAGCGCTGCAAGGAGTCGGACCCGAGGTGCTTCTGCACAACGAGCACGGCGCGTCCTCCCGGGGCGAGGCGCGCCAGCCAGGTGGCGAGGAGCTCGTGAAGCGCCGGCTTGCCGATGCGGATGGGCGGGTTCGACCAGAGGAGGTCGACGGTGAGGTCGGCCGGCACCTCGGAGGCCTCGACGGTACGCACGTTGGCCAGTCCGAGGGCGAGGGCGTTGTCACGGCACAGCGCCACCGCCCGTCGGTTCACGTCGACGGCCCACACCGTGGCCTCGGGCGCCCGGGACGCGAGCGTGCACGCGATCGGGCCGTACCCACACCCGAGGTCGACGAAGGTTCCCGTGGCCGGGGGCGCCGGGGCCTCGAGCAGCAGGAGCTTCGTGCCGGGATCGACGTGATCGCCGGCGAACACACCTCGGTCGGTGGCGAAGGTGAGCGAGCGGTCGGGGAGATCGAGGCGAACGGTGGTGCGCTTCGAGCCCACTGCGGGGTCGGCGTCGAAGTACTGGCCTCGGGCGTCTCCCATCGGGGGTGAACCTACCGGCAACGGTCCCGGTAACCTGGGTCGATGGCCGCGCCCTACGAGATCCGTCTCATCGGTGACCCAGTGCTTCGGCAGCGGGCCACCGACGTCACCGACATCGACGGCAAGCTGGCCCAGCTGGCCGAGGACATGCTCACCACGATGTACGAGGCCCCGGGCCTCGGCTTGGCCGGTCCGCAGGTTGGCGTGCAGAAGCGGATCTTCGTCTACGACATCGGTGAGGGCCCGCAGGTGGTCATCAACCCGGAGGTGCGCGAGGCACGCGGGGAGTGGGTCTATGACGAAGGGTGCCTGTCGATTCCCGGTCTGGCCTTCGAGCTCCTGCGCCCGAAGGAGGTGCACCTCACCGGCTACGACCTCGATGGCAACGAGGTGTCCGTCGAGGCCGACGAGCTGCTCGCCCGATGCTTCCAGCACGAGCTCGACCATCTCGACGGCGTGCTGTTCATCGAGCGCCTCGAGGTCGACGACCGCAAGGCGGCCATGAAGATCATCCGAGAGCAGCGGCTCACCGCAGCCGACCTCGCCGAGGCCGAGATCGCCGCAGCCGCACCCAAGCGACGCGGCTTCAGCCTCCTCTGACCACCATCTGGTGACCCTCGCTCCCGCCCCCACGGGTCCGCCACGGCGGCTCGCGTACCTCGGCACGCCCGACCTCGCTGTCCCGCCGCTCGAGGCGCTGGTAGCGGCCGGGTTCGACGTAGCGCTGGTCGTCTCGCAGCCTGATCGGCGGCGCGGTCGCGGTGCGGCTGTGTCGCCGTCGCCCGTGAAGGCGGCGGCCCTCCGCTTGGGCCTGCCGGTGACCGACCGCGTGGACGACGTCGTCGACGCGCAGGTCGACCTCGGAGTGGTGGTGGCCTACGGCCGACTCATCCGGCCCCCCGTGCTCGAAGCGGTCCCGATGGTGAACCTGCACTTCTCCCTCCTGCCGCGCTGGCGCGGTGCGGCACCTGTGGAGCGAGCCATCCTCGCCGGCGACGAGCGAACCGGTGTCGACCTCATGGTCGTCGAGGAGACGCTCGACACGGGCGCCATCTACGGGCGCTCGGAGCTGGCCATCGGGGCCGACGACACGCTCGAAGAGCTGCGCAGCCGTCTCGTCGTCGCCGGCACCGAGCTGCTGGTCGATCACCTGACCCGGGGGCTGGGCACGCCATCACCACAGATGGGTGAGCCCACCTACGCGGCCAAGATCGATCCATCCGAGCTCGAGATCGACTGGGCCCGTCCGGCGGTGGAGGTGCACCGGGTCGTGCGGTTGGGCGGCGCGTGGACCACCCACCACGGTCGCCGGCTCAAGGTGCTCCGTACCGCGGTGCCTCCGGTCGGCGGCGGGCCAACGGTGATGGCCGCCGATGCACCGGTGGAGCTCCTCGAGGTGCAGCCGGAGGGCAAGGCGCGAATCCTGGCCACTGCCTGGGCCAACGGCGCGCGGTGGCAGCCCGGCGACGGGCTGGCCACGTGAGCGGCCGACCCAACCAGCCCGGCCGACGACGGCCCGGATCCGCCGGTCGACCGGGGAAGGCCGCGGTGCCAGTGGTGGCCGAGGAGCCGAGCGGGCCGCGCTCGGCCCGCGACCTTGCCCTCGATGCGCTCGACCGCATCGACCCTGGCGGCGCCTACGCCAACCTGCTGCTGCCAGAGATCCTGGGTCGCAGTGGCCTGGAGCCCCGCGATCGCCACTTCACGACCGAGCTGGTCTACGGAACCACCCGCATGCGTCGGGCGTGCGACTTCCTCGTCGATCGGTTCCTCACGCGCGACCTCGAACCCCGCGTTCGCAACGCACTGCGCCTGGGCGCGTACCAGCTCCACTTCCTCTCGCTGCCGCCGCACGCCGCCGTGGGAGAGACCGTCGAGGTGGCGCCGAAGGCCGCCCGCGGGCTCGTCAACGCTGTGCTCCGTCGGGTGGCCGACAACCCCGTCGTGTGGCCCGACGACGCCACCCGCCTCAGCTACCCCGACTGGGTCGTGGCGGCGCTCGCCGCCGACCTCGGCGAGGCAGATGCGATGGGTGCCCTCGAGATCATGAACAGCGCGCCCTCGGTCACCGAACGCGAGGACGGCTACGTGCAGGATCTTGCGTCGCAGTGGGTGGCGGAGTGCGTCGAAGCGCAGACGGGGGAGCGCGTCGCCGACCTGTGCGCCGCTCCGGGCGGCAAGGCCACGTTGCTCGCGGCTACCGGCGCCCACGTCGTCGCTGCCGACATCCGCAAGGCCCGGGTCGGTCTGATCCAGGCCAACGCCCGGGCAGCATCGGCGCTGTCGATCGTTGCCGCAGATGCCACGCGCCCCCCGTTCGCCCCGAGCACGTTCGACCGGGTGCTCATCGACGCGCCTTGCTCCGGCCTGGGCACCTTGCGCCGGCGACCCGACGCACGCTGGAAGATCGACGCCGCTGCGCCCGCCCGCCTCGGCGCGGTGCAGTGCCGCATGGTCGATGTTGCCGCCGACTTGGTTCGCCCGGGCGGCCGTCTCGTGTACTCGGTCTGCACCTTGACCGACGCGGAGGGTCTCGCCATCGACGAGCACCTGGCCGCCACCCGCCCCCACCTCGTCGCCGAGCCACTTCCCGACGGTCCGTGGCAGCCCTACGGTCGAGGCGCCCGCCTCCTCCCACAAGCAGCGGGCACCGACGGCATGTACCTCCTTCGCCTCCGCCGCGAGGGTTGACGCAGGGCGGCCTGCCGCGGATCGGCCGCGGCAGGTCAGGTCAAGGGCGCGACGATGGCGGGCAAGCGGGCTGGAGGGACCGTCGGCGTGCGGCGTGCCGTGCGCTGTTGGACGTGGGCGGTGCATTGGCGCACGCGGGTGCAGTGGCGCACGCGAGTGCAATTGCGCACGGCACCCGTGCATCGCGTGCCCGATCGTGTCGTGCGTTGTTCGACCTGGGCGGTGCATTGGCGCACGGCAGTGCAATTGCGCACGGCACCCGTGCCCCCGGTTGGCTCGTTGCGTTGTTGCGTCGCTGCCTCGGTCCGCTGTTGTCCGACGCCCCGCACGACGAGCGGCGGTGTCCGGTTCTGGCTGGCGGCGCCGCTGCACCCTTGCCCTTCTCGGCGTCGATCAAGACCGGGCAGACTGCGTGCATGGGGCTGCTCGCGAAGGTGATCACGGTGTCGGACGGCGTAGCTGAGGGCACGCGCGACGACCGGTCGGGCGCCGCGCTGGTGGCCCACCTGTCGGCGGCGGGCTTCGACGTCGTTGACCACGTCGTCAGCGCCGACGGGGTCGACACGGTTGCTGACGTCCTTCGGACCGCGGCCGCCGACTTCGCGGGCTTGATCGTCACCACGGGAGGCACGGGCTTCGGGCCGCGTGACCTGACCCCCGAGGGCACCCGTGCGGCGCTCGAGCGAGAGGCACCGGGGTTGGCCGAAGCCATGCGACTCGTCAGCCCCCTCGGTCGGTTGTCGCGCGGCATGGCCGGCACGATCGGGCAAGCGCTGGTGCTCAACACCCCGGGGTCCACGGCGGGGTGCGTCGAGTGCCTGGATGCCGTGCTTGACGTGGTGCCCCACGCCCTCGAGCTCCTGGCGGGCGGTCGGCCCCACTGAGTGCCCAGCGTCACTGGAACTAGAACGTGTTCTAGTTGTACGCTGCCTGTCACAACTGAGCAGAACCCTCGCGGGGTTGGGTGGAAGTCCCGACCGGCGGTATAGCCCGCGAACCTCCTTGCAGCCAGCAGGGCGGCCGATCCGGTGAGAACCCGGAGCCGACGGTGAGAGTCCGGATGGGAGCGAGGACGGAAGGTGGCCAGCAACCGCTGGTCGCTGTCGTCGTTCCCGCGCGCGGCCCCGCAGGCCCGTGGAGACGACGCAGCCAGCATGACCATCCCGATCGACGACGAGCGCATGGCCCGAGCCCTCGAGCTCGGCGCGGCCGTCCGCGCATCGACGCCGCCGAACCCATGGGTGGGGTGCGTCGTGGAGACGGTCGACGGGTCGCTCTTCGAGGGAGCAACCGAACCAGCCGGAGGGCGGCACGCGGAGGTGGTGGCCCTCGACGCGGCGCGGGCTGCCGGCGCCGACACGACGGGTGCGACGGTCTGGGTCACCCTCGAGCCGTGCTCGCATCACGGCCGCACGGCGCCGTGCGCCGGTGCCCTGCTCGACGCAGGTGTGCGCCGGGCCGTCGTGGCGCTCGAGGACCCCGATGCCAAGGTCGCGGGACAGGGGATCGCCCGCCTGGTTGCGGCAGGGGTGGACGTGGTCGTCGGGGTGGCCGCCGACGCCGCGGCCGACCTGCTGGCCCCGTACCTCCACCATCGCCGCACCGGTCGACCCTTCGTGGTGCTGAAGCTGGCTGCGTCGCTCGATGGCCGCACCGCGGCGCCCGATGGCACCAGCCAGTGGATCACCGGCTCCGCCGCTCGCGCCGATGCCCACGGCCTGCGCGCCGAGAGCGATGCGGTGCTGGTCGGTGCCGGGACGGTGCGGGCCGACGATCCCTCGCTCACCGTGCGAGAAGCGCCCGCACCACGGGGAGACCCCTTGCGCGTGGTGCTCGGTGCGGCGCCGGCGGGCGCCAAGGTGCACCCGTGCCTCGAGCGCTCGGGCGACCTGGAGCACGTGCTCGACGAGCTCGGCGGCCTCGGTCATGTGCAGGTGCTCGTAGAGGGCGGACCGCACGTCGCCCATGCCTTCCATGTCGCGGGCCTCGTCGATCGGTACGTGCTCTACCTGGCTCCCGCGCTGTTCGGCGGCGACGACGCATTGGGCCTCTTTGCCGGAGCGGGTGCGCCCACGATGGCCTCGCTCTGGCGCGGCCGGATGCGCGCGATCACCCGTCTCGACGACGACCTTCGCATCGACCTCGATCCCCAGCGCCGACCAACCCCCCAGGAGCAGGCCTGATGTTCACCGGCATCGTCGAAGAGCTGGGCACCGTCGTGTCGCGGGAGGGCCCGCGCCTGCGCGTCGCTGCCACCACGGTCCTCGACGACGTCACGCTCGGCGCGTCGATAGCGGTCAACGGCTGCTGCCTCACGGTGGTGGGGTGGGACGCCGACGCCGGCTGGTGGGAGGCCGACGTGGTCGCCGAGTCGTACGCCCGCACAGCGCTCGGCGCGCTCGCTCCGGGGCATCGAGTGAACCTCGAGCGGCCGGTGCGGCTCAGCGATCGCCTCGGTGGTCACCTCGTGCAAGGGCACGTCGACGGCGTGGGCGAGATCGTCACCGCCGCCCCTGATCTCTGCGTTCGCACCGAACCAGACCTGCTCCGGTACGTGGTGGAGAAGGGCTCCATCACGGTCGACGGCATCAGCCTCACGGTCGTCGACGCCGGCCGGGACACGTTCACCGTGGCCGTGATCCCGCACACGATGGAGGTCACCACCTTGGGTCGCAAGGGCCCCGGCGACCTCATCAACCTCGAAGTCGACGTCACCGCCAAGTACGTCGAGCGACTGCTCTCCTGGAAGGATGTCTGACATGCCCTTTGCCCGGATCGAAGATGCCGTGGCCGCCTATGGGCGGGGCGAGATCCTCGTCGTGGTCGACGACGAAGACCGCGAGAACGAGGGCGACCTCATCATGGCGGCGCAGTTCGCGACGCCCGAGAAGATCGCCTTCTTCCTGCACCACACCTCTGGCTACCTCTGCGTGCCGATCACGGAAGACCGTGCCTCGGCTCTCGACCTGCCGCTCATGGTCGCCCAGAACACCGAGAGCCAGCGCACGGCGTTCCTGGTCACGGTCGACTACCGCCACGGCACCTCCACGGGCATCTCGAGTCACGATCGGTGCGCCACCGTGCGAGCCCTCTGCGACCCCGCCACCCGCCCCGGCGATCTGGCCCGTCCCGGCCACATCAACCCGCTGATGGCTCGGGAGGGCGGCGTCCTCAAGCGGGCCGGTCACACTGAGGCGACGATCGATCTCTGCCGCATGGCGGGGCTCTACCCGGCAGGTGTGCTCTGCGAGATCGTCGACGACGACAAGCGCGACATGGCCCGCGTCCCCGAGCTCGAGCGCTTTGCCGAGAAGCACGACCTGCTCATGATCTCCATCGCCGACCTCGTGCGCTACCGGCGCCAGAACGAGAAGCTCGTGCGCCGCATCGCGGAGGCTCGCATCCCCACCCGATGGGGCGACTTCACCTGCTACGCCTACGAGTCGCTGCTCGACGGCGAGCAGCACATCGCCCTCGTCAAGGGCACCGTCTCGGGCGAGGCCGACGTGCTCGTGCGGGTGCACAGCGAGTGCCTCACCGGCGACGTGTTCGGCTCGCTTCGGTGCGACTGTGGCGTGCAGCTCGACTCAGCCATGCAGCTCATCAACGAGGCGGGCCATGGTGCCCTCGTCTACCTGCGGGGCCACGAGGGGCGCGGCGTGGGCATCGGGCACAAGATCCGGGCCTACAGCCTCCAGGAGCAAGGTCGGGACACCGTGGAGGCCAACCTCGAGCTGGGCCTGCCCTCCGACAGTCGTGAGTACGGCATCGGCGCCCAGATCCTGGTCGACCTCGGGATCACCACGATGCGGATCATCACGAACAACCCGAGCAAGTACGGCGGCCTCGAGGGCTTCGGACTCGAGATCACCGAGCGGGTGCCCACCGTGGTGGCCGCCAACCCCGAGAACATCGCCTACCTGCGCACCAAGCGGGAGAAGATGGGTCACCTCATGGAGGGCCTCGAGGACGTGCCGTGACCGCTGGTGACAAGGGCTCGGCCCCGCCGCCGGGCCTCGACGGCGCTGGTCTGCGCATCGGCGTGGTTCGCGCCCGGTGGAACGCGCCCATCGTCGATCGTCTTGCCTCTGGGGTCGGCCGTGCGCTGGCGGGGCTCGGCGTCGACCCGGCCGACGTGGTCGATGTCGTCGTGCCCGGGAGCTTCGAGCTCCCGATGGCGGCGCGGATCCTCGCGTCGTCGGGACGCGTCGACGCCATCATCTGCCTCGGCTCGGTGATCCGCGGCGAGACCACGCACTACGACCTCGTGGCAGGCGAGGCGGCGGCCGGCATCCAGCAGGTGCAGCTGCAGACGGGGGTGCCCGTCGCCTTCGGGATCCTCACCACCGAGGACGAAGCGCAAGCCCTGGCCCGCTCCGAGGGCGCTGGCGGGCACAACGTGGGAGAGGATGCTGCGGTCGTGGCCGTGGAGATGGCCCGGCTGGCCGAGCGCTTCCCCGTCTCCGGCTGACCGCATCCAGTACCGTCACGGCGCTGTCGCATCCAACGGGGGGACCGTTGCACCATCGCACCACTGCCATCGCTGCCGTGTTCGCCGCGCTGGTCCTTGGGGCCTGCAGCTCCACCACCGGCCGCGAGACCCTCACGCACACCACCGGGCGCGCAACCTCCACGACCATCCCGACCGCGGCTGGCTCTCTGACCATCGTGGTCACCAACGACGACGGCATCGGCGCCCCCGGCATCGACGCCCTCGTGACGGCGGTCTCGGCCATCGACCACGTGCAGGTGGTGGTGGTCGCGCCAGCGGAGAACATGAGCGGCTCGTCCGACAAGGCCACCCCCGGCGGGGCCAGCCACCACGATGGTCAGACGGCGAGTGGCGTGCACGGCACCGCGGTCGACGGGTTCCCGGCCGACGCGGTCACCGTCGCCCTGGATGACCTCGGTGTGGTGCCCGATCTTGTGGTCTCGGGGGTCAACCAAGGGCAGAACCTCGGCCCGATCGCCTACATCTCAGGCACCGTTGGCGCCGCTCGCACCGCAGCGCGGCGCGGCATCCCCGCCGTGGCCGCCAGCGCCGGCGTGGGGACGGGCGCCGACTACAAGGCCGCCGCCGCACTCGTGGTCGCATGGATCGCCGACCATCGCGCCGCGCTGGTCGACGGCACGGTCAGCACCACGACGGTGACGAGCTTCAACGTGCCCGACTGCTCGCTCGGGGGCGTGATCGAGGCGCTGCTCCAGGTGCCGCTGGCCACCGCCATCCCGAAGGGGGTCGATCCGTCGAAGAGCGACTGCCGGCTCGAGCCCAACACGCCCCCCGCCGACGATGTGGCCGCCGTGGTCGCCGGTCACGCCGCTGAGACCCCGGTGCCGCTCGACGCGCCGTGAGCGGCGTCCATCTCGATTTCGGCCGTTCGAGCCGCTGACCTACCCTCGCCGTCGTGCTTCGCCTCGTCCTGCCCAAGGGATCCCTCGAGAAGGCCACCCTCGAGCTGTTCGAATCTGCCGACCTGCGCGTCGAGCGGTCCTCGTCCGTCGACTACAAGGCCACGATCGACGATCCCCGCATCGCGGAGGTGCGGATCCTCCGTCCGCAGGAGATCCCGATGTACGTCGCCGAGGGGATGTTCGATCTCGGGATCACGGGCCGCGACTGGGTGGAGGAGACAGCCAGCGACGTCATCACCCTCGGCGAGCTCCGCTACTCCAAGGCCACGGCCCGACCCATCCGCATGGTGGTGGCGGTGCAGCAGAGCAGCCCGATCGAGCGGGCGGAGGATCTGCCCCAAGGCCTTCGCGTGTCCACCGAGTACACCGGCCTCACCCGCCGCTACTTCGAGAAGCTGGGCATCGACGCCGACATCCGCCTCTCCTACGGTGCCACCGAGGCCAAGGTGCCCGACATCGTCGATTGCATCGTCGAGATCACCGAGACCGGTCGGGCCCTCCGGGCGGCGGGTCTCAAGATCATCGGTGAGGTCCTCACGAGCTACACGGAGCTGATCGCCAACCGGGCGGCCACCGAGGACCCCGAGAAGCGTCACGCCATGGAGCAGATCAAGACGCTGCTCGACGGCGTGATGGAGGCCAGGGGCAAGGTGCTCGTGAAGCTCAACGTGGGGGAGGCCGACCTCGACGCGGTGATCGAGATCCTCCCGTCCATGAAGGCGCCGACGGTGTCGAAGCTGTTCGGAGACGGGGGCTACGCGGTCGAGACGGTGGTGGCCAAGGCCACGATCAACACACTCATCCCGGCCCTCAAAGACGCGGGAGCTTCCGACATCATCGAGCTCCCCCTGGCCAAGATCGTCCACTGACGTGCACGGCACCATCGTCGCCTTCGACGACGCCAGGGGTCTGGGCGAGCTCGACGCCGACGGCACCTCGTATCCCTTCCACTGCACCGCGCTCGTCGACGGCACGCGCACCATCGAGGTGGGCGCGGTGGTCACCTTTGGGGTGCGGCCCGGCGGCTCGGGCCGCTGGGAGGCCACGGCCATCGAGAAGGTGGCCTAGCTCCTCTCCATCACCGGGCGGGCCGGCGTCGGGCTACACCGCCGAGCGCATCCAGTCCGGCCCCGCATCGAGCATCCGGGTGATGTTCTCGGCGGGGCCGGGCCGAGCGAAGTGGTAGCCCTGGCCGATGTCGCAGTCGAGCTCGCGGAGCTCGATGAGGTGGTGGGCGGTCTCGACTCCCTCAGCCACGGTGGTGAGCTGCAGCGCCCGCCCCATGTGCACCACGGCCTGCACGATGGCGGAGTCCTCCGGGTCGTAGCCGAGGCCCGAGACGAAGGACTGGTCGACCTTCAGGATGTCGACCGGGAAGCGGCGCAGGTACGACAGCGAGGAGTACCCCGTGCCGAAGTCGTCGACGGCCAGCTGCACGCCGAGGGCCTTCAGGCGCTGCAGCGTGGCGAGGGTGACGTCGATGTCGTCCATCAGGATGCTCTCGGTGATCTCCAGGCACACGTCGGCCGGGTCGGCTCCTGTGCGTTCCAGCGTTGAGGCGACGATGCCGACGAAGTCGTCCTGCAGGAACTGCTTGGCCGAGATGTTGATGGCCACGGATGGGGCCCGGTCGGGGAAGGCGGCGCGCCAGGTCGCGCACTGCCGCATGGCGGTGGCGAGCACGAACGCGCCCACCTCGAGGATCAGGCTGGAGGTCTCTGCCACGGGCACGAACTCCGCTGGGGCGACCAGCCCCCACGCGGGATGGTGCCAGCGCACGAGGGCCTCGACGGCCAGGATCTGATTGGTGCGCAGGCACACCTCGGGCTGGTAGTGGAGTACGAGCTCGCCGCGGTCGACGGCCCCACGCAGCGAGTCCTCCACCTCGGCGCGGCGCATGGCCCGGGCCCGCATGTCCTCATCGAAGCGGTGCAGCACACCACCGCCACGCTGCTTCGCCATCTGGCCTGCCGCCTCCGCTTGGCGCAGCAGCTGGTCGGTGCCCATCTCGCCGGTCTTGGCCGTGGTGACGCCGACGGAAGCGGCCTGGAAGAGGTCGAACCCCCCTGCGGAGAAGGGCTCGGCGAAGGCTTCGACGATCGTGCTGGCGAGCTCTCGCGGATCGGGATCAGTCGGATCGTCCTCGCAGAGGATCACGAACTCGTCGCCACCCCAGCGCGACACGGTGCGACCCGGGCCGCACAGCCCGGCGAGCCGCGAGGCCACGGCCTGGAGGAGCTGGTCACCGATCTCGCGGCCAAAGCGGTCGTTCTTCTCCTTGAAGCGATCGAGGCTGATGAAGAGCAGCTCGATGTCGGTGGCGTCGCCCTCGGTGCGCCGCAAGGCCAGGTCGATCCGGTCGAGGAAGATCGATCGATGGGGAAGGCCGGTGAGCTCATCCTCGAAGATCTTCTTGTGCAGGCGCTCGTAGACCGCCTTCTCCGTGCTGATGTCGCGCGCGATCCAGGTGATCTGGGATGGGGATTCCGCCGTCTCCGGTTGCACCCGGAGCGTGGAGCGGGTGGGCACCTCGGCTGCCGAGTTGGTGACGATGGCCAGGTTGCCCGTCCACCACCCGTCGGCGTGCAGCGCGGGCAGGATCTCCCGCTCGAGCACGGGTTGGTCGATCCCAGCCACCAAGTCGAAGGCGACGAGGCTGGTGACCGACACGTCGGGGTGGAGGTTGAGCAGACGTTGGCCCGCCCGGTTCAGGTAGCGCACGGTGCCATCGAGGTCGAGCACCGCCGCGAGGTCACCGAGGTCTGCGAGCAGGGCGCGCACGTGCGCCGGTGCGGGGACCCGATCGTGATCGGGCTCGCTCGAGATCGTGGGATCCGACGCTTGGGTCATCGTGCTGTCGGCGCCCCCGTCACCAGGCGGCGACGCCACCCTGTAGCTCGATGCTACGCCCCTTCCGGGGTGGAGTCGCCGCCTGCCCGCGACCGAACCTCCAGGTAGCCGGCCCGGAGCTGGGTGAGTGCCTCACCCAACGTCTCCTCCGCCTCGCCGAGACGCCCCCGCAGGTTGTCGAGCAGCGCGGCCAGCGCGTCGATGGCCAGCGACGCCTCCGGCAGCTTGGGGACGGGTGCGGTGAGGTGGATGGCCGCCAGCTCGTAGATGCCCATCGCGTGGTTGGCCACCACGACCGCCGCCGGCGCGCTGAGGAGCTGCTCTCGGACCTCGGCCATCTCGGCGCGCATCGCCTCGAGGCGGGCTCGCTCCTCGGGTGAGAGGTCGGCCAAGCTGGGGTCGTCGACCCCGCTGAGCGGGCCCTCCGGTTCGTGCGCTGGTTCGGGTGCGTGCTCGCCTCCGGGCGTCCACAGGGTCATGGGCGCAGTGACGGGGTTGCGGTGGCGCGAGGCATGACTGGTACCCTACGTGCCATAACTGCATCGGGAAGCGGGGTTCGCCCCCACCCGACCACGGAGACGTGCGTCGGGTCGACCAGCTCGCACAGGACGGTTCGCCGTCCTGCAGGCGGACGTCGGCTTCCTCCGACGTCCGCTTCGTTGCTTTTCGGGGCCAGTCGGGCAGTCGACACATCCCGCGTACAGGAGGTAGCTGCGCCTACATGAAGAGGATTCGGCGATAGCCACGCCGCCGGCCAACGGCGAGCCACGGATCAACGACAGGATCCGGGCCCGCGAAGTTCGACTGGTGGGACACGACGGGCAGCAGATCGGCATCAAGCCGCTGCCCGA
>JBKJIE010000133.1:0-9529 GCA_046598715.1 Acidimicrobiales bacterium
GGGTTGTTGCATCACGAACATGTGTTCGCTATACTGTGAGTCTTCCCCTTCGGGAGCGTCCGCTCCCCGCCTGGTCGAGCAACGCGCCCGAAGGAGGTTCCGCATGACGGTCACGGACCACGAGTCCTGCTCCGCCTCCTCCCGCGCCCACGCGGTCGAGCAGCTGGCCGCCCTCGCCTGCGCCACCTCGGCGGAGATGCTCGACGTGATCGTCGCCATGGATCGAGCGGAGGACCATCGGATCGACGGGGCGCTCGACATGACGTCCTGGCTCGTTGCCATGCTGCACGTCTCCCGGGCGACTGCACGCGAGTGGGTCCGGGTCGGCCGCGCCCTCGCTGACCTCCCGCTGGTGCGAGAGCGCTTCGCTGCCGGGGTCCTGTCCTGGGACCAGGTGGCGGCTGCCACGCGCTTCGCCACACCGGATCTCGACGAGCTCCTCGCCGAGGAGCTGCCGGGGTGCACCGCAGCCCAGATCGAGGAGATGGCCCGCGCCCGTCGCAAGCGCACTCGCGCCGACGCCCAGCGCGGTCACCACAAGCGCGGCGTCCAGTGGCGCAAGGACCACGAGCTCGACGGGTACCGCTACCGCGGCTTCCTCCCCGCCGCCGAGGGTGCCATCGTGAACGCGGCCCTCGAGCGGCGGGCCGAGCGCGCCGGCGCTGATCCGGAGACCGGTGTGTGGGCGCCCTTCCATGAGCGCTGTGCCGACGCTCTTGTGGACCTGGCTCGCCAGGACCTCGACGTCGACCCGGGACCCGACCCTGCACTGGTCGTGGTGCACGTCGATGCCGACGTGCTCGACGGCATCGTCGAGGGCAACGGGTCGGTCGACGGCATCGAGGTGCCGCTCGACACCGTGCGCCGACTTCTCTGCGACACTCCCATCGAGTTCAGCGTCGACGGACCCGACGGCACCTGTGTCGGCATCGTCCGCAAGGACCGAAACCCGCCCCGCTGGCTCCGCCGGCGCATCCAACGACGCGACCGCGACCTGTGCCGCTTCCCAGGGTGCGGGCGACGGATCCGCCAGATCCACCATGTCCGCTGGTGGCACCGAGACGAGGGCCCCACCGATTCATGGAACCTCGTCGGGTTCTGCTGGGCCCACCATCACCTCCTTCACGAAGGCGGCTGGAACGTCGAGGGCAACGCCGACGACGAGCTCACCTTCACCAGCCCCTGGGGCCGCACGCTCTCCAGCCGACCACCCCCGCTGCTCCCCGAGACGAAGCAGCGCATCCACGACATCACCGGCCTCGACCTCGACTGACGCCACGCGCCCGGTAAGCGCTGCGGTGCGGCTCAGGCGGGGCGGACGATGATGCCGGCAGCAGTCATCGCTGCCTTGGCCTCGGCGATCGTGTGCTCCCCGAAGTGGAAGATCGACGCCGCCAGGACCGCGTCGGCGTGACCCTCGGTGACGCCCTCCACAAGATGCTGGAGCGTGCCGACCCCACCCGACGCGATCACGGGGATGCCCACCGCGTCGCAGATCTCGGCGGTGAGCTCGCAATCGAAGCCCGACTTGGTGCCGTCGCGGTCCATGGAGGTGAGCAGAATCTCCCCGGCGCCGAGGGTCTCGGCTCTCCGGGCCCACATCACTGCGTCCCACCCGGTCGGGGTGCGGCCGCCGTGGGTGAACACCTCAGCGCTGCCGTCGTCGCGCCGACGGGCGTCGATCGCCACCACGACGCACTGGGTGCCGAACTCAGCTGCCAGCTCGCTGATCAGCTCCGGGCGCTCGACGGCCGACGTGTTGACCGACACCTTGTCGGCCCCGGCACGGAGCAGCCGACGGGCGTCCTCCACACTGCGGATGCCGCCGCCGATCGTGAACGGGATGAAGACCTGCTCGGCGACATGGGCGGCCATCTCGACGGTGGTGTCGCGAGCATCCGACGACGCCGTGATGTCGAGGAACACGAGCTCGTCGGCACCCTCGGCGTCGTAGCGAGCGGCCAGCTCCACCGGGTCGCCCGCATCGACGAGATCGACGAAGTTCACGCCCTTCACGACGCGACCGGCGTCGACGTCGAGGCACGGGATGATGCGGGCGGTCCTCATGTGCGGCTCCCGGCCAGTGCGGCCACCGCGGCGGCCACGTCGACGCGTCCCTCGTAGATGGCGGTGCCGACAATGGCGCCGGCGAGTCGGCGGCCCGATGCCTCGACGGCATCCAGAGCGAGCAGATCAGCGAGGATGCCGACGCCGCCCGAGGCGATCACGTCGAGCCTGGTCGCCCCCAGCACCTCGGCGAGACCCACCGTGTCTGGTCCGCCCATGAGGCCCTCCACCTGGATCTGGGTGACGATGACGGCCTCCGCCCCGCTCGCCCCGAGACGGGCCAGCGCATCGGTCCAGTCGACACCCGAGCCCGCCTCCCAGCCATGGACGGCCACCTCTCGGCCCCGCACGTCGAGTCCGAGGGCGACGGGCTGGCGTGCCGCGACCGCGGCCACGAGATCGGGATCCTCCATGGCGGCCGTGCCCATCACCACGCGAGCCACGCCCGCATCAGCGAGCGCCGCCGCGGCATCAAGCGAGCGCACGCCACCACCCGCCTGGACGGGCACGTCGACGGCGGCGGCGATCGCCGCGATGAGGTGTCGGTTGAGCGGCTCACCGGTGCGCGCTGCGTCGAGATCGACGGTGTGGATCCAACGGGCACCGGCGGCCGCGAAGGCCTGGGCGACCGCGACGGGGTCGTCGCCATGGATGCGCTCGCGGGCGAAGTCGCCCTGGGTGAGCTGCACGACCTTGCCGCCACGGAGGTCGATGGCCGGGTAGAGGTCCATCAGCGACCCACCGCCCGATCGACGAAGGCCGCCAGCGCGGCCAGACCGGTGCGGCTCGACTTCTCCGGGTGGAACTGCGTGGCCCACACGCTCCCCCACTCGACGGATGCCACGACCGGCCCGCCGTAGTCGCACGTGGATGAGATCAGCGCGTCGTCGGTGTCGGCCGCGAAGGAGTGCACGAAGTACGCCCACGCTGGATCGGGTGCGCCGGCCAGCAAGGCCGGTTCACCGCGCCGCTCGAGGAGGTTCCACTGCATCTGCGGGCGCTTCACGCCGTCGGGGAGCAGCCGAACCATCCCCGGCAGGATCCCGAGCCCCGGTTCGTCAGGCGACTCCTCGGAGCCCTCGAACAGCATCTGCATCCCGATGCAGATGCCAAGGAACGGCACGTTGAGTTCGATGACCTCACGGGCCAGGTCATCGAGACCGGTGCGATGCAACGCCTGCATGCACCGTCCGAAGCTGCCAACACCGGGTAGCACCACACCGGCCGCTTCGCGGATCAGCCCTGCGTCGGCCGTGAGGCGAGCGTCGGCGCCCACGTGCTGCAGCGCCTTCTGAGCGGAGCGGAGGTTGCCGATCTCGTAGTCGAGGACAGCAATGAGCGTCACCTCAGATGACGCCCTTGGTGGAGGGCACGCCGCCGCCCTCCACCCGCACTGCGTCGCGCAGGCAGCGGGCCACGCCCTTGAACGTCGCCTCAACGATGTGGTGCGTGTTGCGGCCTTCGCGCAGACGGACGTGCAGGGTGATGCCGGCCGCGGTGGCGAACGACTGCCAGAAGTGCTCGGCCATCTCCGGGTTGAACGGCGGGTCACCGAGGGGCAGGACCTCGCCGAAGGGCACGTCGAACGCGGTGAACGGGCGCCCCGACAGATCGAGTGCCACCTCGACGAGCGCCTCGTCGAGGGGAAACAGCCCGCTGGCGAAGCGGCGGATGCCGGCCTTGTCGCCGAGCGCATCCCGGAAGCACTCCCCCACCGTGATGGCGACGTCCTCCACGGTGTGGTGGCCGTCGACCTCGAGGTCGCCCTGTGCCTCGACCGTGAGGTCGAAGCCACCGTGACGACCGAGCTGGTCGAGCATGTGGTCGAAGAAGGGCAGCCCGGTGCTGGCCCGCACCTCACCGGTGGGACCGTCGAGGTCGATCCGAACCGAGATGCTCGTCTCCTTGGTGGTGCGCTCCTTGGCAGCCGAGCGTGTCACTGGTGCACCCTTCGGGATGCGCGCATTGACCCGTCGGCCCGTAGGAGATGCGCGGATAGGCCACGGTTGTTCTGGCAGAGGCCAAGAGATCGGCGCTGTGCTGTCTGGTCGCCTCGCCCATCGGCTCGGCTCCTTCGTGCCGGGTAGAGCACTGTGTCGCTGATTCGCTCGCTTCGCTCACTCATGAGAGCGCGTCCTCCAGGGCAGCGAGGAAGGCGTCATCCTCGTCGGGCGTGCCGATCGTGACACGCAGGCAGCCCTCGAGGCGAGGCCACCCCGAGCAGTCGCGGACGAGGACTGAACGGTCGAGCAGCCGCTGCCACACGTGGCCCCCGTCACGGTCCCGCGGTCGGAAGAGCACGAAGTTGGCGCCGGACGGCCACACGTCGACGGGCAGATCGGACAGTCGGGCGACGAGCCGACCCCGCTCCTCCACCAGCGCGGCAACGCGGGCCCGCATCTCGGGCTCGAAGTCGAGTGCGATCCGGCCCGCCGCCTGCTTCATCGAGTCGAGGTGGTACGGCAGGACCACCTGGTCGAGCTGCGCCACGAGATCCCGGGGACCGATGAGGTAGCCGAGACGGGCGGCCGCCATGGACCAGGTCTTGGAGTAGGTGCGGGTGACCACGAGGGGCACGTCGTCAGCGACGAGCTCGAGAGCCGACCATGGGGCGAACTGACCATAGGCTTCGTCGACCACGAGCAGGCCGGGCGCGAGCCTGAGGACCTCTCGGATGGTGGCCTGGTCCTCCACCATCCCGGTGGGGTTGTTGGGCGAGCACAGGAACGTGATCGCAGGTTCCGCGGCGGTGAGGACACGCCGCACCTCGTCGAGGTCAAGGGCGAGGTCGTCGGTGCGCTCGCCGGTGGCGACGGCGGTTCCCGTGATGCGGGCGATGTGGCTGTGCAGGGCGTAGGTGGGCTCGAACACCGCCACCGATCGACCGGGGCCGCCATAGGCGAGGCACAGCGTCTGCAGCACCTCGTTGGACCCGTTGGCCGCGAAGACCTGCGCCGGATCGACCTTGTGGTGGGCGGCGATCGCTTCGCGCAGCGCGGTGTAGGACCGGTCGGGGTAGCGATGCCACTCGATGCGGGCCAGCTCGGCCGCGACGGCCTCGGCGAAGCCGGCGGGGGGCGGCTCGGGAGCCTCGTTGGTGTTGAGGCGAACAGCCACCTCCACCTGGGGCGAGTGGTAGCCGGCCATCAGCGCGAGGTCATCACGCGGGCCGATCACAACGACTCCCGACGGATCCGCACCGACTCAGCGTGCGCGTCAAGGCCTTCGTAGGCAGCGAGAGCCTCCACATGGTCGGCCACCTCCATCAGCCCTGCCGGACCCAGTGACACGACATGGATGTGCTTGAGGAAGTCGTCCACCCGCAGGGCCCCCGAGAACCTGGCCGAGCCGAAGGTGGGCAGCACGTGGTTGGGGCCGGCGAGGTAGTCGCCGACCGATGCGGGCGCGTAGGGGCCGCAGAACACCGCACCGGCATGGCGCACGAGGGGCAGGAGCGCCTCCGCGTCCTCGACGAGGAGCTCGAGGTGCTCGGGCGCGATGGCGTTGGCGATCTCGACGGCATGGGCCGGTCCGTCGCAGAGCACGACGTAGCCACCCTCGGCGAGCGTGGCCTCGAGGTGCTTCCGGCGGGGCGAGCGGGGCACGATCTCGGCTACTGCGGCCGCCACGCCATCCGCCACCGCCTCGTCCCAGGTGATGAGCCACGCCAGCCCGTCGGGCCCGTGCTCGGCCTGCAGCACCACGTCGATGGCGGCAAAGGCAACCGGGGTGGAGGCGTCGGCGATCACGACGACCTCGGATGGCCCGGCGAACGCCGAGGGCACCCCGACGAGACCGGCGGAGGCCACCTCGCGCTTGGCCTGGGCCACCCGGGCGCTCCCTGGGCCCACGATCACGTCGACCGGCTGGATCGAAGCTGTGCCGTAGGCCAGCGCCCCGATGACGCCCGGTCCCCCGACGCGGTACACCTCGTCGACCCCCGCAAGAGCAGCCGCCGCGAGGATGCCGGGCGCCACCGTGCCGTCGGCGCGCGGCGAGGTGACGAGGACCACCTCGGCCACCCCGGCCACCTTTGCGGGCACCGCCGTCATGAGCACCGTCGACACGAGGGGGGCCAGCGCCGAGGGGACGTAGCAGGCGGCTCGATCGACGGGACGCTGGAGCTCGCGCACCGTGATGGCACCGTTGTGGTGCTCGGCATCGGGGTGACGTTGCGCCTCGTGGTAGCCGGTGATGTTCGAGTGCGCCACCTCGAGGGCGGCGCGCAGCTCCGGGGTGATGGCGTCGAGGCCGGCCTGCACCTGGCTGTCCGGTACGCGGAGGTCGTCGATGTGCGCGCCGTCGTAGCGCTCGGTCAGCTCGCGCAGCGCCACGTCGCCCCGCGCCCTGACGTCGGCCAAGAGGGCCCGCACCTCGTCGATCGGCGGCTCGGTCTGCGCCTGGGGCCGGGGCAGCCAGCCCCGGAGGTCGCCGGTGACCCCGCGGAGATCGAGTCGTTGGAGCACGACTGGCGAGGATAGGTGGGCTCCGTGGAGTCTCCGAAACCGGTTGCCGCCGACCACACTGGCGCCATGGAGCTCGACGCCGCCCACCTCTCCTCGCTGTCGACCGCGCTCGAGGACCTGACCGACCGGATCACGGCGCTGGCCGACGCCTACCAGGGCTCACCTCGGGAGGACGTGGCCGCCGACCTCTACGACGTCGAGCGCCACCTGCAGGCCGCCCACCGACGACTTCGAGCCCTCGTCGCCAAGCTCTGACACGGGCGTCAGAGGGCGGGCGCAGACGAGGGCGCCCTCACGAAGAGGACGCCCTCGCTGGCGACGTCGGGCGGCGGAGCCCAGACGTCGCGGGCTGAACCTGGGTGGCGGACCCCGGTTCGCACCAGGGTGATCGCACGAGATCGCCCGCGGGATACCGACAACGCGGAACTAGTTGCGAAAGGCGCTCGGACAGAAGTCGGCGAGCAAGCAGTCGCCGCAGCGGGGCTTTCGGGCCACGCAGACGGCTCGGCCGTGGAGGATGAGGCGCAAGCTGAACATGCCCCGCTCCTTGGCCGGGATCATCGGGTTCAGGGCCAGCTCCGCCTTGACCGGATCGGTCTCGGCCGTGAGCCCGAGCCGGTTGGCGAGGCGCCCGACGTGGGTGTCGACCGGCATCCCCGGAAGGTCCATGGCCACGCTGCGCAGCACGTTGGCCGTCTTGCGACCCACACCGGGCAGGGTCACGAGATCGTCCATCGCGCTGGGCACCTCGCCACCGAAGCGCTCGACGACGCCGCTGGCCATCCCGATCAGGCTCTTCGCCTTGTTCCGGTAGAAGCCGGTGGAGCGGATGATCCCCTCGAGCTCGAGGGGGTCGGCCGCGGCCAGGTCCTCGGCCGTCGGGTACCGAGCGAAGAGGTGCGGCGTGACCATGTTCACACGCTCGTCAGTGCACTGGGCCGAGAGGATCGTCGCAGCCAGGAGCTCGAACGGGTCGCGATGCCGGAGGGCGCAGAGGTCCGCCGCGCTCCCCGGGTACTCCTCACCAAGGCGCTCGTGGGTGCGACGGGCTCGGCCCGCCGCGGTACGGGGACGACGTGCGGGCGCGAGGTCTGCAGGGACGGCCATCGGGCCGGAGGGTACCGGTCGCTACCCTCTCTCCCATGCGTCGGCCCGAGACCACTCACCCCTCGGGCGCCATCGCACTCGCGTCTGCCACGCGCGACGGCCCCTGGCTTGTGCCTGTGGAAGATGGTTGGGAGCTCGACCTGGGCCGCCTGCCCGAGGATCCTGAGGCCGCGCTGCACCAGGGAACGGACCTGCTGGCCGCCGCCGAGCGGGCCGTCGCCGACCTGGGTGGAGGGAGGCTGCGGCTGTGGGTGCGCGGGCCGGACCACGCCCGTGCGGCCATCGCCGAGGCCGCGCAGCTCACGCTCACCCGCGAATTGCTGCAGATGCGGCGACCACTCCCCGTCGACGAGTCGTGGAGCCTCGCGGTCCGGCCGTTCGTCGTCGGGCACGACGAAGCGGCGTGGCTGGAGGTCAACAACCGCGCCTTCGAGTGGCATCCGGAGCAGGGGCGCATGACGCTTGCCGAGCTGCAGGCCCACGAGGCCGAGCCGTGGTTCGATCCGCAGGGCTTCCTGCTCCACGAGGAGGATGGGGCGCTGCGCGGCTTCTGCTGGACGAAGGTCCACGGCGACCTCGAGCCACCGATCGGCGAGATCTACGTCATCGCCGTCGATCCCTCCGCCCACCAGCGTGGCCTCGGCCGCCAGCTCGTCCTTGCTGGCCTCCACCACCTGGCCCATCGAGGGCTCACGATCGGGATGCTCTACACCGAGTCCGACAACGAGCCTGCGGTGCACCTCTACCGCGACCTCGGGTTCACCGTGCACAGCACCGACCGGGCGTACATCCTCGAGGTGCTGGCGCCGTGACCACTCGATACGGCATCGACCGCGTCGGCCTCGGCACCCTGCTCGAGGGGCAGCCGCGCTATCGGGTCGACCAGGTGTGGGCCGGGCTCTATGAGCAGCTGGCCACGCCCGACGAGCTCACCAACCTGCCCAAGGCCCTGCGAGCAGAGCTCGACCGGGTGCTCCCGTTGGCCCTCGAGGTGGTGGCGGAATCGACGAGCGACGGCGGCGACACCGTGAAGTGGTTGTGGGCGCTCGACGACGGCACGCGCATCGAGACCGTGCTCATGCACTACGACGAACGGTCCACCGTGTGCATCTCGAGCCAGGCTGGCTGTGCCATGGGGTGCACGTTCTGCGCCACCGGGCAGGCCGGGTTCGACCGCCAGCTCACCTCGGGCGAGATCGTCGAGCAGGTCGTGCGGGCCGCTCGTCGCGCGCGCGACGACGGCCGTCGGCTGTCCAACGTCGTGTTCATGGGGATGGGCGAGCCGCTCGCCAACTACGACCCCACCTGGCAGTCGGTCGAGCGGATGCACGCCGACGTCGGGCTCTCGGCCCGGCACCTCACCGTGTCGACCGTGGGGGTCGTGCCCGGCATCCGCCGACTGGCAGGCGAGGCCCTCCCCGTCAACCTCGCCGTCTCCCTCCACGCGGCCGACGACGCGCTGCGCGATGAGCTCGTGCCGATCAACAAGCGCTATCCGTTGTCGGTGCTGATGGACGCCTGCGCCGGCTACCTGCAGGCCAAGGGGCGCCGGCTGTCGTTCGAGTGGGCGCTGATCGACGGCGTCAACGACCGCGACCGGGACGCCGACCTGCTCGTGGAGCGGTCGCGCAGCCTGCCCCTGCCCGCGCACGTGAACCTGATCCCGCTGAACCCAACCCCCGGGTACTCCGTGCGAGGCACGCCGATGCGACGCGTGCGCGCCTTCCGCGACCGCCTCCGCGAGGGTGGCGTGAACGCCACCGTCCGCCAGACGCGCGGCACCGAGATCGATGCCGCCTGCGGCCAGCTGCGCGCCACTCACAGCGAGTCAGAGCCAGTAACCATCCGCACCCGCGGCTGACCGCTGGGTCGCCAGCGCGGCGAGGACG
>JBKJIE010000002.1:0-7078 GCA_046598715.1 Acidimicrobiales bacterium
CGGGCCCGGCCCCACCGGCGAGCGCTACTGCATGAACTCGGCCTCCCTCAACCTCGCCCCCGACCGCTGACTGCTTCTGTGTGCAGGCAGCCACGCATGGCGTGGCTGCCTGCACACAGAAGCGGTGAGGTTGGGTCAGCGGCGCCAATCGTCGCCGACGGTGACGACCTCGGCGGGGCGCACGAGGCGAGCGGCGAGCGCGCGCGTGACGGGGTGGGCGTCACGCTCGGGCACCACGAGCAGGAGACGGGCGTCGGGGGCGACTGAGAGGCGGACGTCCGCGGCTGCGGGCACGAGATCGAGGTCGACCCCGACCGAGCAGGCCACGATCACCGTCTCGCCCGACGCCGTCTCGCCCTGGGCCATGGCGACCGCCGTGTCACGCAGGTTCGGTCGCGCCACCGTGGGGGCGACAGGCCACAGGCGGGCCAGCCCAACGCGGGCGGGGTCAGCCACCAGACGAGCTCGGAGCCACCGTTCCGGGGCGAGCTGGTTCAGGGGATGGCGTTCGGCGTCGGGTTGTCGATGGCCACGCACGATCTCGGCGACGCGCGCCAGCTGGTCGACGGGGCTGAGGGCGCCGTGCAGCATCGCGGTGAGCTCGCGGTCGGCGTGACCGACGCCCACCTCGATGAGCGGCTCGTCGAGCGGGATGCCTGTCGACGTCTGGCCGTGGACGATGCGGGCCACCTCGAGCCCGTTGACCTCGCCCCGCAAGAGGCCGTCCTCGACGATCACCTCGAGGTCGGCGTCCACGAGCAGCTCGGCGAGCGCCGGGGCGGGCTGTGCATCGATGGCGACGGCGGGTGGCGCCGCTTCGGCGGGGACGAGCGAGGTGCCGTCGATCTGCCAGATCAAGGGCGCCTGAGCGAAGCACGAGGCGCGCCGAGCGAGCACGTCGGCGTGGGCGTCGACGAGCAGGTGCACGTCGGTGGCGCCCTGACGGGCTGACCACACGAGTGCCGGACCGAACGACTTCAGGGGATCGGCATCGATCAGCACCCACGCCGTGTCGCCGGCCACGAGGCCAGCGCCGCCCGGGAACTCGAGCGAGGTGCGCTCAGCCGCGCCCCACTGAGCGGACACGAGGGCGCGCAGCTTCGCCGCGAGCAGGGAGGAGCGGGGAGCGATGCTCATGGAGCCGGAAGCCGTTGCTTCCGAGCTGACTACTCGGCCTTGCGACGCTTGCCGTATCGACGCTCGAAGCGGTCGATGCGGCCACCGGTGTCGACCAGCTTCTGCTTGCCCGTGTAGAAGGGATGGCACTCGTTGCACAGCTCCGAGGTGAGGGAAGCCCTCGTGGAACGGGTCGTGAACGTGTTGCCACAGGAGCAGCGGACGCTGGCTTCTACGTAATCGGGGTGGATGTCGGCGCGCATGGCGATCTCCGTGAGCTTCTTGGGGGCCGGGTGAGGCTACCGGGCCACTGGGGCCCTTCGCTACCTGAGGGGAACGGCGCTCAGCCGCCGGGGGCCTTGCCGATCTCGGCGAGGAACTCCTTGTTGGACTTGAACGACTTCATCCGGTCGATCAGCAGCTCGAGCCCGCTGGCCCCGCCGCCCTCGCTGGCCATGGCCGACAGCACCCGACGGAGCTTCCACACGTTCTGCAGCTGGAGGCCCTGGAAGAGCAGCTCCTCGTGGCGGGTGGACGACGCGTCGACGTCGATGGCCGGGTAGATCCGGCGCTCGGCCAGGCGACGATCGAGCCGCAGCTCCATGTTCCCGGTGCCCTTGAACTCCTCGAAGATCACCTCGTCCATGCGGCTCCCTGTCTCGACGAGCGCCGTGGCGAGGATCGTGAGGCTGCCGCCCTCCTCGACGTTGCGAGCGGCGCCGAAGAACTTCTTGGGCGGGTACAGCGCGCCCGTGTCGATGCCGCCGGACATGACCCGACCCGTGGTGGGGGCGGCCAGGTTGTAGGCGCGGGCCAGCCGGGTGATGCCGTCGAGGATGATGACGACGTCGTGTCCGTCCTCGACGAGGCGCTTGGCCCGCTCGATCGTGAGCTCGGCGACGTGGGTGTGCTCCTCAGAGGGACGGTCGAACGTGGAGGCCACCACCGTGGACTTCTCGCCCTTCAGCCACCGCTTCATGTCGGTGACCTCCTCGGGGCGCTCGTCGACGAGCAGCACGAACAGGTGCACCTCGGGGTTGGTCGTCTCGATCGACCGGGCGATCTGCTTCATGATCGTGGTCTTGCCCGCCTTGGGGGGCGACACGATGAGGCCGCGCTGGCCCTTCCCGATCGGCGAGATGAGATCGATGATCCGGGCCGTCACGTTGGTCGGGTCGCCCTCGACCTCCATCACGAGCTTCTCGTCCGGGAACAGCGGGGTCAGATCCTCGAAGCGGCGGCGGCTCCGCGCCTTCTCCGGATCGGTGCCGTTCACCTCGTCGATGCGCAGGAGCGCCGGGTTCTTCTCGTTGCGCAGGGCCGGCCGGCTCGCGCCGCGCAGGTGGTCACCCTTGCGGAGGCCGAACTGCCGGGCCTGCTTCACCGAGATGTAGACGTCGTCGCGCGACGGCAGGTAGCCCTGGACGCGCAGGAAGCCGTAGCCCTCGTCGCGCAGGTCGAGGAAGCCCTCGACGTCGATCGGTTCGCCGGTGTACTCCTCGAGGCCGCCGGGGCCGCCTTGGCCCTGACCCTCGCCGACCCGCTCGCGGTTCCGACCGCGGCGCCGACGACGGCGGTTGCCGCCCTCGCCATCGCCATCGTCACCTTGGTCGTCGTCGTGCTGGTCGCCGTCCTGCGGACCGCGCTGGTTCGGACCACCCTGACCCTGTGCCTGACCTTGACCTTGGCGGTTCTGACCGCCCTGGTTCTGACCGCTGGTCTGGTTCTGACCGCCGCCCTGGTTCTGGCGGGCCTGGCCGCCGTTCTGGCCGCCCTGAGACGGCCGGTCGCCGTCCTGTTGTCCACCCTGGCTCTGTCCACCCTGACTCTGGCCACCCTGGCCCTGACGACCCTGCCGACTCTGGCCGCCGTTCTGGCCACCGTTCTGGCCGCGTCCGCCGGTCGATCCACCCACGCGTCGGGGCTGGTCGGGGCGCTCGGTGACGGCGCCCTCGCCGCCCTCGGCGGCCGCCTCGAGCTCCCATTCGGCCGGAGGCTCGTCTGCGGCCACCTCGGCCGCGCCGGACTCGGACGCGGGAGCAGCCTTGCGGGCGCGCGAGGCCTTCTTGACGGGGGCCACTGACTCGGACGCGGCGGAATCGCTGGGCGAGCCGTCGGTCGCGGAGACGCCGGTGAGGTCGAGGATCAGCCCGACGATGTCGGCCTTCTTGGCACGAGACGCCGGCTTGCCGCCGAGCGCCTGCGCGATCGTCAGCAGCTCCTCACGGTCCTTGCGCTCGAGGGCGGACTGCTCGAGTGCGGTGGAGTCCACGCTCATGGTGGTGGGTACCTCGGGGTGTCGGGGGAAGGTGCCGGTTGGCGGGGGGCTGGGCGGCGTGCGAACGGCCGCTGAACGGCGCTTCGACGCTGCGTCCGCCTGTAGCAGGGGCTGTCGAGTCGCCGGTGCCGGAGACCCGGTCGGTGTTCGACTCCACGTTCGCCCCCCAGCGGAACCCGCCCAACCTAGCGCGGCCCGCCCGGCGTCACGAAACCCGCGTCGATCCGGCCACGCGGCCAGACTGAGCGCCCGAGGGCGTCGGCCCTTGCGGGCGACCTGAGCGCTAGAGGTGACGACATGGGGTCCTGGTCAGCGCTCGAAGCGATGTTCCCCGCCGCACAGCGTTGGCGCGCCGACCTGGGGAGGATGCCCGTCGCCCACCTCGCCACCGTCGATGCGAAGGGCCGGCCCCGCATCCACCCGATGTGTCCTCACCTCGCCGACGACCACCTCTACGTCGTCATCTCGTCAGCCGCCCCGAGGCGACACGACCTGGCCGACCGCGGCCACTTCACCCTCCACTCGATCAACATCGACGATCCCGGGCCAGACTTCGATGAGTTCGAGCTCACCCTGTCGGGCACCGCTCGCCGGGTGGCATCGGCCGACGCCGCCACCTGGGCGGGTGTGCGGGCGGTGTGCCCCTACCCGATCCCCGACGACCACTGGCTCTTCGAGCTGGTGGTCGATCGGGCGCTGACCGCCGTGTGGGACCCGATGGACGCGCCCGATCGCCGAGCCCATCGCCTCATCTGGCAGGACGGGTGGCCCGAGCCACGGCCCCCGGCCAACGAGGCCCCGCCGCAGGAGCACTGACAGCCGTCGGGTCGCCCGGACGCGCAGCAACAATTCGCCGCGGGCGCTGGCAAGCAGTTCGGATCTGCGCTCGGCGAATGGGCCCGACCCCACTCACATGGCCACGCGGTAGGCCAGGGGCAAGGGCGCGACGACCAAGCACTTCGGATGCAGCAAGCACATGGCCCGGTGCCAGCGACCGCACCCGACGCACTCAAGCGGTCCCAGTGGCGGCGAAGATCAAGGGCGCGACCAAGGCCGCGGGCGGGCCGGCGATGTCGTTTGGCCGTGTTCCTGTGTCACTGAGCTGCAGGTCATCGTCAGCACGGAGCGGGCTGTCCCCCACAGCGACTCGTGCGCCAACGAACACTCGTGCGCCAATGTGCGTCTACGACCTGCTCACGCACGACTACGGGGTTGACGACCCACAGCGACGGTGAGCTCAGAGGGTCCACGCCCAACCCTCCGTTCACGATGAGTGGCGGGCCCGGCACCCGTCGCGCCTCCACCCGCCCAGTCCTCGCCGCGCCCTTGCCCTTCGCCGCTCAGGCGTGCTGGACGAGGCGGGCCATGAGCTCGTGGCCTGGGACGTCGACGCAGCCCGCGGTGGCCGGTTCGCTGTAGGTGCCGCCAGGACCGTCTTCCTCGCTGTCGACGAGGACGTACGGCACGGAGTCGGTGGTGTGGGTCTTCAGCTCGACGGGGGTGGGGTGGTCGGGCAGGAGCAGCATGCGCCAGGGGCCCATGGCGTCGAGGCCGGGCACGAGGTCGGCCAGGATGCGGCGGTCCCACGCCTCGAGGGCCTTGATCTTCTCGTCGAGGTTGCCGGCGTGACCGGCTTCGTCGGTGGCCTCGACGTGGATGAGGAACAGGTCGGCGCCCGCCTCCAGCGACGCCAGCGCGGCGTCGCGCTTGCCCTCGTAGTCGGTGTCGAACCAGCCGGTGGCTCCGGGCACCTCCACGATGTCGATACCGGTGAGCACGCCCAGGCCCCGGATCAAGTCGACGGCCGTGACGAGGCCGGCCCGGCAGCCGGTCTGATCGGTGAAGCTCGGCATCTGCGGCTGGAACCCCTGGCCCCAGAGCCACACCTGGTTGGCCTGCAAGCCGAAGGGGCCGACGATGTCCCGGCTGGCGTCCATCACCGCTTGGAGCTTGGCGGCGGCGGGGCCGGTGGGCCACACCGCTGGCTTGTCGGACAGGTCGTGCGGCGGCGTGCAGGAGGCGTCGGCCCAGTCGGCCGGGGCGACGAGGATGTGGCGGTACTGCACGCCAGGGTGGAACTCGATGTCGGAGCCCGCGCCACGGCCGAGCTCGGCGTCGAGCGCCGCAATCACAGCCGTGGCCTCCTCGGTGGACGGGTGGCCGCCGGCGAAGTCGAGCATGGTGCCGTCGTGGCCCACGGTGGACAGGTTGCAGCGGTAGGCCACCTGATCAGGGCGCAGCCGGAGGCCCAGGGCGGCGGCCTCGATCGGCGCGCGCCCGGTGTGGAAGCGGGCGGGGTCGTAGCCGAGGATCGACATGTTGCCGACGTCGCTGCCCGGCGGCATCCCCGGCGGGATCACGGCCGCCCGCCCCACCTCACCGCGAGCAGCGAGCCGAGCCAGGTTGGGCATCGACGCCACCTCGAGGGGCGTCTTGCCGCCGAGCGAGTCGATGGGGAGATCCGCGCACCCGTCCGGCACGCACACGACGTACTTCACAGCACCGAGTCTGGCAGAGCCTCGGTGGCGCGCTCGCACGGGATGGGATGTGGCTCGGTCGACGTGACTGACGACCGCAGCGGCTGCCCCGAAGGGCGGCCGCCAGCGCGATGACGATGCGACCGGCTACACGCCGAGGGGCAGCTTGGATCCGTTGAACGCCACGGTGCCGAGGGCCAGCGCAACGCCGCTCATCCCGTGGGCCTGCGCATAGCTGAGCTCATGGCTCAGGTCGCCGAAGTTGTTGCTGGCCGGAAGAGGCGCCGCCGAGATCGTCGACAACACGCCCGTGGCCTTGCCCGAGGCGTCGAGCAACGCCGAGCCAGAGTCGCCGGGGATGCCCGGCGTGACGGTGTAGGCGGGGTGGGACCAGCCGCCAGGGGTGGTGCCAAGGCTCAGACCGGTCTTGGGCGAGAGTTGCGTGATCCCGAAGCGGAGGCTCGAGTTGCCGTACGTGTACACGCGCGACCCCGCAGGGTTGCCGGTGGTGTTGAGGCCATTGGGCCCTCCCCAGTGGGGGATCGACGGGTTCACCCGACCGAGGTCTGCCGCGGCGATCTTCACGAGTGCGAGGTCGTTGTACTCGCAGGTGTCGGCGTCGGGGCGCGGTCCGCTCTGCATGGCGACCCACGACGAGTAGGCGAGCGTCCCGGGCTGCGAGGCGCCGCTGATGGTGACGGGCGTGCCGAGCGGGAGCGTGCCGGCATCACAGCCGTTGGTGTCGGTGGCGGCACCGGTGCCGGCGCAGTGCGCGGCATAGCCGAGGAAGACCTCGGTTGTCGTCCCCCCCACCACCCTCGTGAAGACGAAGTTGGCGGTGCACTGGGCACCGGCGGTGACCATCTGCACCCCGGGGTGGATCGTGGCAGAGGACGGCGGGGCCCAAGTCGGGACAGCGGTGGCGCTGGGCGCTGGACCCGCGAGCAATGCCAACGTGGCGATGCTGATGGCTGCTGCTGCCGTGAGCCCACGAGCGTGCAATGACCGCATTCGAACCTCCCAAGTAGTTCCGCCGACTTGAGAGATTAGGCGGAAAGGTACGAAGTCCTCCCGCGGGCGGCGAAGATCTCGCGCTCAGGGGGCGATGCAGCGCTCGACGTGGGCTTGGAGCGTGGCCAGATCGGCCGGGAGCACGTCGAAGCGCTCCTCGCGGTCGAAGAGGTCGGCCAGGCGGGCGGGCAGGGCC
>JBKJIE010000106.1:0-23947 GCA_046598715.1 Acidimicrobiales bacterium
GAGGTGGAGCAGAACAGCACCTCCACCGCGGCAGCGTCGCCGACTGGCACCCCATGGTCGTGTGCAGCGTCCATGCACCGATGATCGGGCTTCGGCCCCCGAACCGTCAGTGACGAAGGTCCCGATCTGCCGGGCCATCTGCGGGTGCCGGTCGCGGCTCGGCTGCGCGGGAGGCAGGACGGCGTGAGGCCCGTCGGTGCTTGTCGAGCAGGTCGACCATGAGCACGACGGGGATCGCCGAGATCGCGACGATCCACGCGAGCGCTGGCGGTGTCGTGTGGTCGAGCTGCCGTGCGATGGGGGACACGAGCAGGACCATCACCGAGAACGTCAGTCCGATGAGCACGGCCACGGGCAGCAGCCGGTTCGTGCGCCATCCCAGTGCGCCGGGCCAGCGACTCGAGCTCCGGCACGCGAACGCGTTGGCGGACTGGCCGAGCACCACAGCCATGAACGCGGCGCCTGACGCGGCGGTGACCGCATGACCGGTGGGAAAGGCGTCCCCGGGGCGCCAACCGGTCGCCGCGACACCGACGAGGAAGGCGAGCATCGAGACCGCCGCCTCGGTGGGGCCCAGCAGACCGAAGGCACGACGCAGCACGGTGCCGTTCATGAGCCGTCCGGAGACTGGTGGGCCATCGAGGAGGCGTGGTGCCGGTGGTTCGGCGCCGAGGGCCACAGCCGAGAGCGTGTCAGTGCCGAGGTCGAGCGCCAGGATCTGCATCACGCCGAGCGCCAGTGGGAAGCGCCCGCCCGACATGGCCCACACGACGAAGGGCGTGAGCTCGGCCACGTTGTCGGTGAGGTGATAGGTGAGGAACCGGCGGATGTTCACGAACGTGCAGCGCCCCTGCTCCACCGCGGCCACGATCGACGCGAAGTTGTCGTCGAGCAGCACGAGGTCCGCCGCTTCGCGCGCCACGTCGGTTCCCGACTCCCCCATGGCGATGCCGATGTCGGCTTCGTGGAGGGCGGGCCCGTCGTTCACGCCGTCGCCGGTCATGGCCACCACGTGCCCCCGGCTGCGGAGGGCACGGGCGATGCGGAGCTTGTCCTCGGGTGAGACGCGCGCCACCACCAGCCCGTCGTGGTCGAGGAGCGCGCCGAGCACCTCGTCGTTCGCGGGCAGGTCGTCACCCGACAAGACGGGGTCGTCGGGACGTCGCAACCCCACCTGGGTGGCGATCGATGCCGCTGTCGCCGGGTGGTCGCCCGTGATCATTGCCACCTTGATGCCCGCCCGTCGACACGCCTCGATCGCCGCGGTCACGTCCCGGCGGGGCGGGTCCTGCAGCCCGAGCAGGCCGACGAGCTGCAGGTCGACCTCGGCCTCCGCCGCCGAGGTCGGCGCGCGATCGCCTACGGGTCGCGCGGCCACTGCGAGCACTCGAAGCCCCTTGGCCGTCATGGCATCGACGACCTCCGCCGCCGTCTGGCCCTCGCGGCACAGCGGCAGCACGCCGTCGGGCGCACCCTTGACCAGCACCTCGGCTTCAGCGACGAGCGACATCCGTCGTCGGCGAGGATCGAACGGGAACCGCTCCTGCGCGATCGCCATCTCCCGCGCGGCATCGGTGTCGATGCCCATCCGGCGTGCCAGCACGTCGATGGCGGCCTCCATCGGATCGCCGTGCGCCCGCCACCCCTGCGGCCCGTCGACGGCGTATCCCGAAGAGCACAGCACGCCGACGCGAGCGAGCCTGGTCACCGCTGCCTCCGCCTGCGGGTCGGTGAGCACCACCGAGCCGGCCGGGTCGTAGCCGTCACCACTGGCGATGCCGGAGCCCGAGGGCGTCCACGCCTCGACCACCGTCATCTGATTGCGGGTGAGGGTGCCCGTCTTGTCCGTGCAGATGAAGGTGGTCGAGCCGAGCGTCTCGACCGCCTCGAGCTCCCGGACGAGCACCTGCCGCTTGGCCATCTGCTCCGCTCCCCACGCCAGCGACAGGGTGACGGTCGGCAGCAAGGCTTCAGGGACGAGCGCCACCGTGACGCCGATGGCGAACACGAACCCGTCTGACACCGGGTTGCCGAGCAGCCACGACAGCACGAAGAACAGGCCCCCGACACCGACCGCGATGACGGCGATGGTGCGCACGACACGACGCAGCTCCAACGTGAGCGGTGTGACGTGCTTGGCCGTCAAGGTCGTGAGGCGAGCGATGGCTCCGAGGCGGGTCGACCCGCCGGTGGCGGTGACCACGGCCTCGACCTCGCCCTCGACGAGGAACGTGCCCGCGAAGATCGGACCGTCGGCCTCGACGGTAGCGGGCTGGCTCTCGCCGGTCAGCAACGACGCGTCGACGAGCGCAGCCCGCTCGATCGAGGCGATGGCGTCGGCCGCGATCCGATCCCCCGACTCCAGCAGGAGCAGGTCGCCCACCACGACCTCAGCTGCGTCGATCTGCTGCGACCGACCATCGCGCCGAACCGTCACCCACTGCGGCAGGAGGGATCGAAGACGATCGGCGGCGTGATCGGCCCGGCTCTCCTGGATGAAGGCGAACGCCGCGTTGAGCACCACGACAGCGAAGATGGCCACACCGAGCTGGGGGAGACCGGCCAGCAAGGCCAGCCCACCGGCCACCCACAGCATCAACGCGAAGAAGTGCAGGAGCTGGCCGGCGAACCGCCGAGCCGCTGACGGCCGACGCGGGGGCGGCAAGCGGTTGGGACCATCACGAGCCAGGAGCGCCGCAGCCTCCGGAGAGGACAGCCCGCCCCAGCCCGACCGCGCCGCACCGGGGGGAACGGTGGGCACGGTCGGTCCGCTCAGCGGACTGCTGGCACCGGGCTGTCGCGGTGGGCGAACAGCACCTCCGCGGTGACGGGTCGAGCGAGATCGCTCAGGTCCGCCGCCACGTCCATCAACAGGTCGTCGATGGTGAGCACCCCGACGAGCTGTGCTCCCCGCACCACTGCGAGGCGACGGACCGCGTGCTCACGGAACATCGCGAACGTGTCGTGCAGATCAGCATCGGCGTCGACCGTGAGGACCGGCGACGACATCACGCCGTCGATCCGAGCATCGGCGGCCAGGCCTCGAGCCAAGCCGCGACGAACGAGGTCACGATCGGTCACGATGCCGACGAGATGACCATCGTCGAGCACCGCGAGCGCGCCCACGCCTGCCTGCTCCATGAGGACCGCCGCATCATGGATCGTCTGATCGGCACGGAGGCCGACTGCAGACCGGCGCACTCCGTCGATCGTCCTCATGACGCTGCCTTGCCCTTGTCCGCCCCTGCCGCAGCATACGGTTCAACCGCGGCATCCGACCCCGGGAAGAACAGGCACTCGTGCCCGCTGTCCTCCCAGCGCACGACGTACGGCGGCTCTCCGTCCTTACCGTGGACCTCGAGCACCTCGCAGTCTCGGTCGGGTTCCCCGATCCGATGGCCGCGGATCACGATGCGTTCACCAACGCTGGCATGCATGTCATCCTCCTCTGCCGAACCTCTCGACGCGATCAGCCTGCGACGACGCAAGCTGCGTGGGTAGGGCCGAAGGTCCGAGGTGACGGGCAGATCGGCCCTGGCCTGTCGACGGCGGACAGCCCACGATCGAGTCGATGGAGCAGAGCTTCCGCATCGGCCGCATCGCGGGCATCGAGATCGGCGCCAACTGGAGCGTGGGCGTCATCTTCTGGTTGATCACCTGGAGCCTCGCCGACGGCGTGCTGCCGCAAGAGGCGCCGGGCCACACCACCGGCACCTACTGGGTTGCCGCGGTGATCGGTGGGGTGGCGTTCTTCGGCTGCCTCTTGGCCCACGAGCTCGCGCACGCCCTTGTGGCCCGACGGTCCGGCATGGCCGTCGAAGGCATCACCCTCTGGCTGTTCGGGGGCGTGTCGCGCCTCGGTGGTGACGCGCCCGATCCCTCCACCGAGCTTCGCATCGCGCTCGTGGGCCCGGGCACCAGCCTCGGCCTGGGTGCCGGTCTCGGGGTGCTGGCCTGGGCGACCGGGCCGTTCGACGACCTGCCGTCGAGCACCGTCGCCTGGCTGTCGGTCGTCAACCTCGTCTTGGGCGTGTTCAACCTCGTCCCAGCCTTTCCGCTCGACGGGGGTCGCGTGCTGCAGGCCGTTCTGTGGCAACGCCACGGCAACAAGCGCCGAGCCACGGTCACCGCCGTGGCGGCCGGACGCGGGTTCGGCTACTTCCTGATCGGCGTGGGCTTGCTCGGCGCCACCTCAGGCGGCGGCATCGGCAGCGTCTGGCTGATCTTCCTCGGGTGGTTCCTTCTGTTGGCCGCTCGCGCCGAGGGATCCGCCGTCGAGGTTCGCTCCCTCCTCGCCGGCGTGCGAGTTCGCGAGGTGATGTCACCTCACCCCGTCAGCGTGACGGCAGGCCTGAGCGTCGAGGACCTCATCCACGAGTACGTCCTGCGGGCACGCCACTCGGCCTATCCCGTGCTCAGCCCGAACGGCGAAGCCCTGGGCCTCGTGACCCTGAGGGGCGTGCGAGCGGTCGCCATCGGCCAGCGGACGACGACCGCGGTCGGGTCGATCGCCCTGACCCTCGGCGAGGTGCCGATCGTGGCGCCAGACGACCTGCTCGTGGAGGCGCTGGCCCGCGTCGGCGACGCCGCCGGAGGACGAGCGCTGGTGATCGAGACCGGCCGCGTCGTCGGGATCCTGACCGCGGCAGACGTACAGCGAGCCCTCCAGCTCGCGGAGCTCACGAACACCGGGAGGTGACCCATGCCGACGGCATCGATCGCTTGGCTCGACCAGATCTCCAAGGACGACACGGCCAGCGCCGGGGGCAAGGGGGCCAACCTGGGCGAGATGATGCGAGCCGGCCTGCCCGTGCCGCCAGGGTTCGTGATCACGGCGGCAGCCTTCCTGGCCGCGATGGACGAGGCCGGGCTCCGTGCGGAGCTCCGGGCCGTGTTCGACGTGGGGCGGACCAGAGCAGATGACACCACGGCCCTGGCCGACGCCTCGGAGCGCCTCAGGTCGCTCGTGGCCAAAGCCGGCGTGCCCACCCGTCTTCGCAGCGAGATCGTCGCGGCCTACGCACGCCTCGGCGACGACCTGCCGGTGGTGGTTCGCTCGTCGGCCACCGCCGAGGATGCCGCGGGCACCTCCTTCGCTGGAATGCACTCGTCGTTCGCGAACGTGGTCGGCGCCGGCGCGGTCTTGGATCGGGTGGTCGACTGCTGGGCGTCGCTTTACGGCGAGCGGGTCATCGCCTACCGGGCCAGCCAAGGGCTCACCGAGGAGCCGGCCATCGCCGTCGTCGTACAGCTGCTCGTCGATTCGGAGCGGGCCGGCGTGATGTTCACCGCCGACCCGTCCACCGGCGACCGCGGACGGATCGTGATCGAGGGCGCCTTCGGTCTGGGTGAGGTGGTGGTGTCGGGAGCCGTCGAGCCCGACACCTACGTGCTGGACAAGGAGGGCCCCACGCCCTTGCGTGCTCGTGTCGGCCACAAGTCGCACGAGCTGCGCAGCGGGCCCGACGGCACGCTCGTGGAGCGGACGCTCGCCGACGCTGAGGCCGACACGCGTGTGCTCAGCGACGACGAGACGATCGAGCTGGCGACGATCGGCCTCCAGGTCGAGGCGCACTACGGCGAGCCGCAGGACGTGGAGTGGGCCATCGCCGGGGGTCGCACCTACCTGGTGCAGTCGCGACCCATCACGAGCGCCCTCGACGTTCTGGGATCCGCCGAGCCGATCGCAGGTGACTCCGGCCGTGTCCTGCTGGAGGGTCTCGCCGCGTCTCCCGGCATCGCGAGCGGCAGGGTCCGGGTGCTGCAGTCGCCGTCGGAGGGCAAGGCGTTGCAGGCGGGCGAGGTGCTCGTGGCGCCGATGACCAACCCCGATTGGGTGCCCACCATCCGTCGGGCCGCGGCGGTCGTCACCGATGGCGGCGGCATGACGTGCCACGCGGCGATCGTCACTCGCGAGCTCGGCGTGCCGTGCATCGTCGGCGCCCGCACTGCCACCCAGGTGCTCCACGATGGCGACCTCATCACGGTCGATGGCTCACGAGGCGTCGTGCAGGCGGGGGCGGCGCGCGCGTCGAGCCTGCCCGCCCGGCCGGCGACGCCGAGCACGACGGCGACGTTCGAGGCGCTGGCCACTCGCATCTACGTGAACCTCGCGCTCGCGGAGCACGCGACCGAAGTGGCAGCCCTCCCCGTCGACGGTGTGGGGCTGCTGCGTGCTGAGTTCATGCTCACCGAGGCACTCCAGGGCGTGCACCCGCGGGAGGTGCTGGCACGCGGTGGTGGCGAGGAGTTCGTCAGTCGGATGGCGGAGTCGCTCTTGCGGATCACCCGAGCCTTCGCCCCCCGGCCTGTCGTGTACCGGACGATCGACTTCCGCACGAACGAGTTCCGCGGCTTGGAGGGTGGCGAGCGGTTCGAGGCGGTCGAGAGCAACCCGATGATCGGCTACCGAGGGTGCTTCCGGTACGTGCGCGAACCGGACCTCTTCGCGCTCGAGCTCGAGCTGCTCGCGCGGGTGCGGGAGGAGACGCCCAACCTGCACGTCATGCTCCCCTTCGTGCGCACCACGTGGGAGCTGGAGGCCTGCCTCGAGGCGATCGACGCCAGTCCACTCGGCCGGCAGCGGGGCCTCCATCGCTGGGTCATGGCCGAAGTGCCTTCGGTCGTGTACCGCATCCCCGAGTACGCGGCGATGGGGATCGACGGCGTGTCGATCGGTTCCAACGACCTCACGCAGCTCATGCTCGGCGTCGACCGCGACTCCGAGGTGTGTGCCGAGCTGTTCGACGAGTCCGACGCAGCGGTGCTCGACGCCATCGCCCGGATCATCACGGCCAGCCGGGAGGCGGGCATCACCTCGTCGCTCTGCGGGCAGGCCCCCTCGAACAAGCCCGAGTTCGCGGAGCACCTCGTGCGGCTCGGGATCACGTCCATCTCGGTCAACCCCGACGCGGTGGGCGCCGCCCGCCGGGTGGTGGGAGAGGCCGAGCGGCGCTTGCTGCTCGAAGCCGCCCGCGCCGCCCGCTGACCGTCTCCCGTTCTCGGGCGGCTTCCCTCGCCGCTGGCGCGAGAAATCGCCCGAGAAGTGTCGAGGACCACGATGCGCGGCGCTGATCGGGTCAGACTCGTCGTCGTGGAGGCACGATGCGGCGGCTGATCGCGTGGATCGGGCGGTTCGCCACGTCCCTGCTCCTGCGGCGCGTGGAGGTGGCCGGGCGGGATCGCCTTCCTGTCGACCGGCCCGTCCTGCTCGTCGCCAACCACTTCAACGGGTTCGTCGACTCGCTTGTGATCACGAGCGCCCTCGGTCGCCTGCCTCGGTTCATCGCCAAGGACGACCTGCGCCGAATCCCCATAGCGGGGCTGGTGCTCCGGGCGGCCGGGGTGGTCTTCGTTCGTCGTGCCAGCGACAAGGGCGGCACTGGCGGCACCAGCGGCAACGAGGACGCCTTCGCCGAATGCCATCGGGCCCTGGTCGAGCGCGATCTGGTGGCCATCTTCCCGGAGGGCACCACGCACGACCGCCCTCGCATCGACCCCATCAAGACGGGCGCCGCGCGCATCGCGCTCGGCGCCCGCGCGGCCGGCGCTCGCGATCTCGCGATCGTTCCGGTGGGCCTCACGTTCCCGGACAAGGTGGCCCTGCGATCGTCGGCGCTCGTGCACATCGGCGTGCCGATCGAGCTCGACGTGGTGTCGCCCACCGGTGCCGACGCTGACGACGCGGAGGAGGTTCGACGGCTCACGGCCATCATCGACCGCGGCCTGCGCCACGTGAGCCTCGACTTCGAGGACACCGAGACCGCGCTCGCCCTCGAGCTGGCGGCCCAGGTGGTGCTGAGCAACGAGGACGACCCCGATCCCTCGCTCGAGGAGCGCTACGAGCTGGCCCGACGGCTGGGCCGGGCCGACGCCGGCCAGCAGACCGACGTGCGCCACGCCATTGGTCGCTACACGACGATCCTCAGCGGGTTGCGCCTCACCGACGCCGACATCATCACGCCGACGAGCCCCACACGACTCGTGCGCTCCGCGCTGGGGATCGCCGTCCTCGTGGTGCTGCTCGGCTCCGTGGTGGCCGCCACGGCCATCGTCAACATCTGGCCGGCCGCGCTGGTCGCTCTGGCCAGCCTGCTCGTGCAGACACCGGTGACGAAGGGGACCGTGCGGGTGCTCGTCGGGTTGCTGGCCTTCCCGTCCGCGTGGATCACGGCTGGCGTCATCACCGCCGACGGGTTCCTGCCGGTCACCGCCGTGGTGGTCACGGCGGCCGTGGGGGCACTGGCGGCGATCTGGCTGGTGGAGCGAGCGATGGCGCTGGCTCGCATGCTGTTGCGGTGGCAGGCCCAACGAGAGCGCATCGGCACCGTCGGGCTTGCTGAAGCCGTGCGAGCTGACGTTGTGACCGCAGTGCGCGCCGTGGTGAGTGAGCCGTGACCGACGCTGCGGCGCGCTCCCATGCTGCGGTCGGGGACTGCGAGCGGATCCGCCCCGGGCTCATCGGCCAGCCCGCCAACACCATCTCGAGCCTGGCCTTCGTTGCCGCCGCGGTGCCGATCGCCCGACACGGGCGCGGATGGCGGTGGGTAGCCGCGGCCTCCGCCTTCGAGGGGCTCGGGAGCGTGGCCTACCACGGCCCCGGCGGGCGTCTGTCGAAGGGGCTGCACGATGCCGGTCTCGTCGCGCTGGCCGCGACGATCGCCGCCGCGCACTACGGCGACCCCGGTCCGCCCCACATCCGACCGCGCACGGCGGCGCTCGCCACCGCCGCCGTCGCGCTGCACACGCTCAGCCGCACCGGTGGCCCGTTGTGCTCGTGCACCAGCCGCCTGCAAGGCCACGCCGTGTTCCACCTCCTGGCCTCCGCCGCGCTCGCGACGGCCCCGCCCCGCTGAGCCACCCCGGGGACAACTTGACCGCCTGGTCAAGGTCGGGTCGACTGGCCGCATGGACCAGGCGGACCGCAAGAACGTCACGGATGTGCAGCTGCGAGCGGCCGTCGAGGCGGCCGACGTCATCACGCTGCTCCCCGCCGTCGCCCACCTCACGGGCGACCTCTCCGTCCTCCGGGAGGAGCTGCGACCCGACCCGCTGCTGCTGATGCAGCCCGACGCCGGCTTCACCGCCGACCAGCTCGAGGCGGCCCGGTCGCTGGCCATGGAGGCGCTGATCCGTCACCGCGACGCCGGCGCGCCGCCCGCGCCCGATCCCGCGCCCGAGGCGCTCCACTCGATGATCGAGTTCCTCGTCGGCCCGTCGACCGACGAGTGGTACGGCGTGCTGCGCGAGGAGCTGGCCCTCGGCGGCGCCGACCACCGCGCTCCGGCGTGGACGAAGGACGAGCTCGCTCCGGAGCGGCCATGGCGCGTCGCCGTGATCGGCGCCGGCATGTCCGGCCTGCTCGCCGCCCACCGCCTCCGCCAAGCCGGAGTGGACGTCACGATCCTCGAGAAGGACGACGACGTGGGCGGCACCTGGTACGAGAACACCTACCCGGGCTGCCGGGTCGACGTGCCCAACCACTTCTACAGCTACTCGTTCGCGCAGAGCAGCGACTGGCCGCAGTTCTTCTCCACCCAGTCGGTGCTGCTCGACTACTTCCGGCGCTGCGCCGACGACCTCGGCCTGCGACCCCTCATCCAGTTCGACACCGAGGTGCTCGAAGCTCGCTTCGACGACGACGAGCAGCAGTGGTCGGTCACCACGCGCACCGCCGACAGGGGCGAGTCCACCGACACCTACGAGATGGTGATCTCCGCGGTGGGACAGCTCAACCGACCCAAGTTCCCCGACATCCCCGGCATCGACAGCTTCGCCGGACCGTCGTTCCACTCCGCTCGCTGGGACCACACGGTGGACCTGGTCGGCAAGCGGGTGGCGGTCATCGGCACCGGTGCCAGCTCGGCTCAGCTCATCCCCGAGATCGCTGACGAGGTGGGCGAGCTGCTCGTCTTCCAGCGCACGCCACCGTGGCTCGCGCCCACGCCGAACTACCACGACGACCTGCCCGAGGCCCTCCGCTGGCTCATGGTGTGGATCCCCGACTACGCCCGCTGGGATCGCCTCGTGCAGTTCTGGCGCATGCACGAAGGGCTGCTGCCCGCCGCGGTGGTCGACCCGGAGTGGCCCGATCAGCACCGCTCGATGAGCATGCTCAACGAGATGGTGCGGCAGCTCCTGACCGCCCACCTCGAGGCCGAGTTCACCGACCCCGACCTCCTGGCGAAGATGATCCCGCCGTACCCGCCGCTGGCCAAGCGCATCGTGCGCGACAACGGCAGCTGGGCTCGGGCCCTGCAGCAGTCACACGTGTCGGTGCACACCGAGGGCATCGCTGCCATCACCGACAAGGGCGTCCGCACCGTCGACGGAATCGACCATGAGATCGACGTGATCATCTACGGCACGGGGTTCACGGCCTCGGAGTTCCTCACACCGATGCGAGTCATCGGCACGGGCGGCGCCGATCTGCACGAGCGATGGGGTGGCGACGCCCGCGCCTACCTCGGGCTGACGATCCCGGAGTTCCCGAACCTGTTCCTGCTCTACGGGCCCAACACCAACATCGTCATCAACGGCAGCATCATCTACTTCTCGGAGTGCGAGGTGCACTACGTCGCCGAGGCGACGCGGATGCTGCTCGAAGGCGGCCATCGCTCGATGGACTGCAAGCCCGACGTGCACGACGCCTACAACGAGCGCATCGACGCCGCCAACCGCAACATGGTGTGGGGCGCCGCCGAGGTGAACAGCTGGTACCGAAACGCCAAGGGCCGCGTGGCCCAGAACTGGCCCTTCAGCCTGCTCGAGTACTGGGAGCAGACCCGCGAGCCCCACGCAGACGACTACGTCCTGCGCTGAGCCACCCGTTCAGCGGGTCAGCACCAGGAGCAACTCGAGCTCGCCACTGCGACCGACCTTGGCCGGGCCGCCGCTGGCGTCGGGATCTGGAACGCGTCGAAGTCGACGTGGATCGAGCCGTTGACCTCGATGGACGCGCCGTTGCGTCGTGCCGTCAGGTCGACGGTCACCGAGCGGGTGACGCCCCGCAGGGTGAGGTCGCCGGTGACGGCGTAGGTAGCGTCCTTGCCGTCGGCCGGCACCGCGCCCAGCTCGATGGGCTTCCGCAGCGCGAAGGTGGCGGTCGGGTAGGTGGCCGTGTCCATGATCCGGTTTCGGAACTGGCCGTCGCGTCGCGACTCGCTGCTCGTCACGGTGGCCATGTCGACGGTGACGGCGGCGGCCGTGCCGGTCGTGCCCGAGATCTGGAGCGTGCCGGTCACCTCAGCGGTGCGACCGACCGCTTCTGCGTCCTGACCGAAGAGCACCTCCTTCACCCGGTACCCGGCCTGGCTCCCTGTGGTGACCGTCCAGGTCCCCTCGATGCCGTCTGAGGCGGCGCCGCTGGCCGCGGTCGTGGTCGACGCCACACCCCCGCCTGCGGTGGTGGTCGTGACGTCCTGAAAGCCCAGGCGCGCGGGCGGGTCGTCGCGAAGCACGTTGATGTACACCCAGGGGGCCACCACCGCGACGAGCAGCACCACCACGGGGATGCCGATGAGCCACGTGCGGCGTTGGCGGAGGATCGACGGGGAGGGCATGGCCCCCGAGCCTGGCAGCAGATCCTGGGAGCCGCCTGTCAGGCGGCAGAGAGCCGGCGGAGGACCCTCACACCCGGTTCACAGCGGACCCACAGGAACGGGTGCCATGCTCGGACAGTGACCCAGGCGCGCCTGCTGCTCGTGGATGACGAGGACAACCTCCGCTCGATGCTCGAGGCCGCCCTGCGGCACTCCGGCTTCGATGTGCACCCTGTCGCCGACGGCCGCAGCGCCATCGAGGCCGTACCCGAGGTGCGCCCCGACCTCATCGTGCTCGACGTCATGCTCCCCGACCTCGACGGCTTCGACGTGTGCAAGCGCCTGCGCAGCTCCGGCGACCGCACCCCCGTGCTGTTCCTCACCGCCAGGGACGCCACCGAGGACCGGGTGCGGGGCCTCACCCTCGGCGGCGACGACTACCTCGTCAAGCCGTTCAGCCTCGAGGAGCTCGTGGCGCGGATCACGGCCATCCTGCGCCGATCCGGCGTCGACGCCGACGACGGTCGCCTGCACTGCGCCGACCTCGAGATGGATGACGGCGCCCACCGTGTGACGCGCGGTGGGGTCGACGTGGCACTGTCGCCCACCGAGTACAACCTGCTCCGCTACCTCCTCATGAACCGGGGACGCGTCGTGTCGAAGGCGCAGATCCTCGACCACGTTTGGGACTACGACTTCGGTGGCGACGGCGGCGTGGTCGAGACCTACATCGGCTACCTGCGTCGCAAGCTCGACCAGGTCGACCCGCGGCTCATCTACACGATCCGGGGCGTGGGCTACACCCTGCGCGCCCCGAGCTGAGGCAGCCGTGTCGCTGCGCGCCCGCGTGCTCCTCGGCATGGCCGCGATCGCGGCGGTCCTCACGCTCTCGTCGGTGGTGATCGCCGGCACCACCCGCACCCACCTCATCGATCAGGTCGATGTACAGCTGCGCGACGCTCGCCCGCAGCTCCGCGGGCTCGGAGGCGGACCCGAGCCCAATGACCCGGGCGGGCCCACGCCGCAGCTCAGCAACCTGTATGTCGGGGTCGTGAGCCCGCAGGGGGCGCTGACGACCGTGCATGCGCCGGACCTGCGCGGCGACGCCGCGCCGCTGCCTGCGATCAGCGCCGTCGACGTCTCGCACCTCCGCAACGAGGAGGCGATCACGGTCTCGAGCGACCGCAGCGGTTCGCGCTACCGCCTGCTGGCCCGCGCCGAGGGTCCCCGCGGTGGCATGGCCGTGCTGGGCCTGTCGCTCGATGACGTCGACAGCGCCGTGCACCGGCTCGTGGCTGTCGAGGCCCTCGCCCTGCTCTCGGTCATCGGCGTGCTCGGCCTCGTCACGTGGTGGGTGATCCGTCTCGGTGTGCGACCCGTCCAGCAGATGACCGAGACGGCGGGAGCCATCGCCGCCGGCGACCTCTCCCAGCGCGTGTCCGAGGGCACCCCGGGCACGGAGGCCGGGGCGCTCGGCGTCGCCCTCAACGGAATGCTCGAGCGCATTGAAGAGGCGTTCGACCAGCGAGCGGCGTCGGAGGCACGGTTGCGGCAGTTCGTGGCCGACGCGTCGCATGAGCTGCGCACGCCGGTCACCACGATCCGCGGGTACGCCGAGCTCTACCGCACCGGTGCCCTGGACGACGCCGGCGAGCTAGCCGAAGCGATGCGCCGCACCGAGCAGGAGGCGGTGCGGATGGGCAGCCTCGTCGGCGACCTGCTCCGCCTGGCCCGTCTCGACGAGGGCCGCACGCCGGCCACGGTCCCCGTCGACCTCGCCGTACTGGGTGCCGACGCCGTACGTGACGCCCTGGCCGCGGCACCTGGGCGGGAGATCACCCTCGAGGCGCCCGCCCCGGCCGTCGTGTCGGGTGACGAGGACGGCCTCCGCCAGGTCGTGGCCAACCTCGTGGGCAACGCTCTGGTCCACGCACCTGACTCGCCCATCCGTGTGCGCGTGTCGGTTGCCGGCGATCGCGTCGTGCTGGAGGTTGCTGACGACGGGCCGGGCATGGCCGACGCCGACGCGGCCCGAGCCTTCGAGCGCTTCTATCGGGCTGATGCGTCGAGGAGCCGCCAGCACGGTGGCTCAGGCCTCGGCCTGGCCATCGTCGCGGCCACGGTGCACGCGCACGATGGCACGGTCACGCTGTCCAGCGAAGCCGGCGCGGGCACGACGGTTCGGGTCGAGCTGCCCCTTCGCTGAAGGGGCTGAGCTCAGTCGCCGGTGAGGTCGGTGACCTTGTCCTTGACGCGGTCCCTGACGCGCTTGAGCTGGCGACGCAGCGCCGGCTCACGAGGCGGCGGCAGCTCGCCCCTGCGGTCGAGGTAGAGCGCCTTGGCCGCTCCGATGAGCGGCGTGGCCACAAGTGCGCCCGGCACACCTGCGGCGGCACCCCCGATGAGGGCCGCGAGCATCGTCGCGGGCGGGGTGAGGTTCACCGCTCCGCCCACGATCGCAGGGCCGATCACGTTGTTCTCGAGCTGCTGGTAGCCCACGAAGAGCACTGCCGCGATCGCTGCGGTCAGCGGGCTCTGGGTGAGCGCGAGGACCACGAAGAAGGCGCCGCCGAGGAAGCCACCGATCTGCGGGATGAAGTTGGTGAGCATCGACCACAGCGCGGCGAGCGGCGCGAGCGGCACGCCCATGGCGAGACCGATGGTGAGCACCACCAGCCCGTTGAGGACAGCCACCAGCAGCGACCCGGCGAAGTAGCTGCCAAACGTCTGGTAGACGATGCGGCCCACCTCGTCGACCCGCGCCTTCTTCGACGGTGGCACGGTCGCCCGCACGCGCAGCACCACTCGCTCCCCGTCGACGAGCACGCCGAGCGCCGTGATCACCACCACCACCGTGCTGAAGAAGCCGCCGAGGAGGCGCTCGCCGAGCTGGGCCAGCGTCTCGTCGTCGAGCCGCGCCGGCAGCCGGTGGATCACATCGGCGACCTGACCCGCAGCGTCGGTGCGCTCGAGGCGAGGCCCCACAACGGGCCAGCTGTAGAGATCGCGCACGGTCGCCGGCAGCTCGTGGCTGAAGGTGCGGGCCTGGTTGACGGCGGGGGGCGCCACGAGCAACACGACCGCTGCGAAGAACAGCATGAGCCCGCCCCCCACGACCGCAGCGGCGACGCCGCGCGACGTGTGCCAGCGCCGCTGCACCGCCGACACGAGCGGTGACAGAGCCACGCCGAGCAGCACCCCGACGCTGATGCGCGTGACCATGTCGGGCGCGCTGGTGGTGATCGACCAACCGGCGGCCGCCACCGCGGCCACTCCGGCGAACACCACCGACGACATCGGGTCGACGTCGACGACGACCTCGCGGGAGCCGCCGCGACCGTCGCCACCCTCCCCGGACGCCGTGCTCACCGTCGTTACGGTAGGACTCGGTGGCAGCGACCCGAGGGACCCTCGAGCACCGGGTGGTCCGCCTTTCGAGCAGCAGCGCGATCTGGATCGTCGGCACCCTCGTGAGCCTCGTGGTGGCCAGGCGCATCTTCGTCGCCGCCCACCGCCCGCTGTCCTGGGCCGCGGCGGCCGCCGTCGCGGCGGTGCTGCTCGACCCGTTCGTCGAGAACCTGGCGCTGCGCATCCGGCGCGTGCCAGCGGTCTTTCTCACCTTCGTGGCGGTCGCCGTCGTGGGCGTGGGCACGACCTACCTCGTGTTCGACGACGTGCAGCGGGCCCTCGATCGGCTGCAGACCGCCGCCCCGGAGGCCGCCGCAACCGTCGAGGCCCGTCACGACCGCTTCGGTGAGCTGGCCCGAGACGGGCACCTCGGTGAGCGCGTTGACAGCTTCGTCACCGTGCTGAGCAAACGGGCCACCGGCGGAGCCGACGTGCTGCGCTCCACCGCGGGGACCGCCCCCACCTACTTCCTCTGCGCCATCCTGACCGTGTTCCTGCTCACGTACGGCCCGCGGATCGCCGCCTCGGCGCTCGCCCAGGACCCGGACGGTGACCGCCGAAGACGGGTGGCAGCGATCACCGCGCTGGCGCTGCGCCGAGCCCGGCGCGCCGTCGTGCTCACCGTCGGCGTCGCCCTCCTGCTCGGGCTCATCGGCACCAGCGTCGCCCAGCAGCTGGCGCTACCCGCCCCCGCCGCCCTCGGCTTCGCCATCGCGGTGATGGCCCTCCTGCCGCATGTGGGCCTCGTTGTCGGGTCGATCCCGCTCCTCCTGCTCACGGTGGGCTTCCGATCCGGGACGATGGCCATCGGGCTGGCCCTGGTCGTGGTGACCCTGCAGGCGCTCGACTCGCTCTACGTCCGGGGTTGGATCGGACGACGGTCGGTGCACATCGGCCTGCTCGCACCGTGGGTGGTGGCGCTGCTGGCCTACGCCGTCTACGGGATCGGCGCCGCTGCCTACAGCACGGTCGCGCTCGTGTTCCTGTTGGCCATGCTCGACCAGCTCCACCTGGCCAACGCGGTCAGCCCGCTGGCCATCGCCGAGCCGTAGGCCTTGGTACCGGTCTGCGGGACAACTGCGGTGGCACACAGGTAGCTCTGAGGTTCACTTGTCATGGTGGGTCCCAGGTAAGGACCACCACGGAAGGAACTCCCCTCATGACCCCCAATCGCAAGCTCCTCGGAGCCGCCGCCTTCACCCTCGCCCTCACCGGCGGCGGGGTGGCCGGTGCCCTGCTCGGCTCCCCCAGCCTGTCCAACGCGCAGGACGGCACCACCTCCACCACCGCGCTGAGCAGCGCCGCAGACACCTCCGCCGACACGCTGGGCGGCCCGCGCGACCACCGCGGCGAGGGCCTCACTGTCGCCGCCAAGGCACTGGGCATCAGCGAAGCCGACCTCCGCACCGCCCTCGAGGGTGGCAAGTCCATCGCCGATGTGGCCAAGGCGCAGGGCGTCGACCTCCAGACCGTGATCGACGCACTCGTCGCTGACGGCAACGCGCGTCTCGACGCCGCCAAGGCCAACCTGCCGGCCCGGATCACCGAGCTGGTGAACCGCGCCGGGTTGGGCGGCCACGGTCCCGGAGGCGACCACCGCGGTCACCGGCTGATGGGTCTGCAGGCGGCCGCTGACGCCATCGGCATCAGCGCGGCCGACCTGCGCACCGCCTTGGAGGGTGGTTCGTCGGTCGCCGACGTGGCCAAGGCGCACAACGTCGACGTCCAGAAGGTGATCGACGCCCTGGTGGCCGACGCCACCAAGCACATCGATGAGGCGGTCGCCAACGGTCGCATCGACGCCGCCCGTGCCACCGAGATGAAGGCCAACCTCGTCGAGCGCATCACCGGTCGGGTGAACGGCACCGACCCCGGCCCCCCGGCCGACGCCCCCACTGGCGGCTCGCTCGGCTGACGCCGCAACGGCTCTGCCCCCAAGCAGCACGAGGGACGCCCGAGAGGGCGTCCCTCGTCGCGTTCAGGTGAGCAGGTCGACGACGTCGGCCACGATCAACCAGGTGAGCGCCACGATGATCACCGCGGCCAGGGCGGTGTAGTGCCAGCGGTAGCGGTGGTCGGCCCGCCAGAAGCGGCGGATCGACGCGATGTTGGCGACGATGGCGACGGCGCCCACGGGGATCCCCACGAGCGGAGCCACACCGAGCCCGATGCCGAGGATGGGTGCCACGAACGGCAGCACCACGTAGGTGAGCAAGCAGCGCACCATCGAGATGAGCAGCGATCGCTCCACGAGCGAGCGGGCCGACGCCTCGGTGGCCTTGGGTGCGTCGAGGGGCAGACGCAGCAAGCGCCGCATGCGCAGGTCGGCCGGCGAGGTGTGCACGGGCGCCCCAGCAGCGGGCGGCGCGGGGCAGTAGCCCGGCGAGGCGGCGACGACATCGGGCTCCACGGCCGGCAACGCTAGTGGCCGATCCCCCAGCGCCCCCAGCCAGCCCACCCCACCCCACCCCACCCAGCGGGGTCTGTGTGCACGCGGCCACGGATGCCGTGGCTGCGTGCACACAGAACCGGTGGTGGGTCAGACGGTGGCGGTGCGGCAGACGCCTTCGCGCACGGCGGCCTCGGCCACGTACTCGGCCACGAGCGGCCCCACCCGGGTGTCGAACACCGACGGGATGACGTAGTCGGGCCGCACCTCGTCGCCGACCACCTCGGCGATGGCCCGAGCCGCAGCCAGCTTCATGCCCTCGGTGATCGAGGTGGCCGCCACATCGAGGGCGCCACGGAAGATGCCGGGGAAGGCGAGCACGTTGTTGATCTGATTGGGGTAGTCGCTGCGGCCCGTGGCGATCACCGCAGCGAGGCCGTCGGCCTCCTCCGGGCGGATCTCAGGATCGGGGTTGGCCATGGCGAACACGATGGGGTCCTTGCCCATCCGGCGCAGATCGGAAGGGGTGAGCAGACCGGGGCCCGACACGCCGAGGAAGACGTCGGCTCCGCCGATCACGTCGCTCAGCGTGCCCTCGTGGCGCTCGCGGTTGGTGTGCTGAGCGAACCAGAGCTTGGCCACGTTGAGGTCGTCGCGACCCTCCCAGATGGCTCCCTTGCGATCGACGCCGATGATCTCGGCCACGCCCGCCTCGAGCAGGATCTTGCTGCACGCCACGCCCGCCGCGCCTACGCCGGCCACCACGACCCGCAGCGAGCTCATGGGCTTGTCGACGATGCGCAGGGCGTTCTCGAGCGCCGCCAACGCCACCACGGCGGTGCCGTGCTGGTCGTCGTGGAACACCGGGATGTCGAGCAGCTCCTTGAGGCGGTCCTCGATCTCGAAGCACGCCGGCGCCGCGATGTCCTCGAGGTTGATACCGCCGAACACGGGAGCGATCCGCACCACCGTCTCGATGATCTCCTCCGAGGAGGACACATCGAGGCAGATGGGGAAGGCGTCGACCCCGCCGAAGGCCTTGAAGAGCAGCGCCTTGCCCTCCATGACGGGAAGCGCCCCCGCTGGGCCGATGTCACCGAGGCCGAGCACCGCGGTGCCATCAGTGACGATGGCGACGGTGTTCTTCTTGATCGTGAGCTCGTGGACCAGCGCCGGTTGCTGCTGGATGGCGGTGCACACCCGGGCCACACCGGGCGTGTAGGCCATCGAGAGATCGTCGCGGTCGGCCACGGGCACGCGTGAGAGCGTCTCGATCTTGCCGCCTTCGTGCATGGCGAACGTGCGGTCCGACACCTCCACGAGCTCGAGGCCCTCGACGGCTCGCACCGCGGCCACCACCTTGTCGATGTGGTCCTCGGAGGAGCAGTTGACGATCACGTCCTCGTCGAGGTGGCTGCCGCGCACATCGAAGCCGCCGATGGCCGTGATGTTGCCCCCCACCTCACCGATCGCCGTGGCCAGCCGCCCCAACGTTCCGGGTCGGTTGTCGAGCCGCACACGGAGGCGGATGGAGAAGGCTGCGGTGGGCGTGGCCATGGGTCACCGATCTCGTTGCCGTCGGGCGGGTGCGCCCTGGTCCGGCGGCGACGGTACTCCCACCCTCACGACGCACGGAAAACGCGAAGACGGCGCCCTGAGCGGAACACGGGCGCCGTCAACGTTCTGGTGGGCTGGACGTGGCCCCGAGGGGCAACCAGCTCAGTTCGGCTCGTGCGACATCTCCTCGAGGCATCGCCGGATCTCGGAGGACTTGAACCGACGGTGCCCGCCGAGCGTCCGGATCGCTGTGAGCTTGCCGGATCGCGCCCAGCGGGTCACCGTCTTGGGGTTCACTCGAAACAGCGCCGCCACCTCACTGGGAGTGAGCAGGGCCTCGGGTGCGTCGAAGTTGTCGTGTTGCGCCATGGTGTTCCTCGGTGGTGTGGTTCCGGATGGCCACGCTTGTTCGTGGCGACATGTCCGTTTCGACCTCAAACGTACGACTCGTGGCGCCTCACGCCTATGGCCTGAACGGGTCATTTCGGCACCAATGGGTGACTAGTCACGTGGACACGTGCATCGGTCGGTCCCCCACGCAGAGTCGTTGTGGGTACGGTGGCCGGACGATGATCGCAGGCGCTGGACCGTTCTCGCTCATGGTGCCCGACGGGTTCGAGCAGGTGTCCTACGGCTACGACGCAGCCACCGGATTGCGCACGATCGTGGCGCTCCACTCGACCGTCCTGGGCCCAGCCCTCGGCGGCACCCGCTTCTGGCCCTACCCCGACGAGGGCGCAGCCCTGGTCGACGTGTGTCGCCTGGCCCGCGGGATGACCTACAAGCACGCCGCCGCCGGGCTCGACCAGGGCGGCGGCAAGGCCGTGATCCTCGGCGACCCGCGCACGCTGCGCACCGACGACCTGATCGTGGCCTACGGCCGGTTCATCGACGGCCTGGCCGGCCGGTACATCACCGCCGAAGACGTGGGCACCACCCAGGCCGACATGGACCTCATCCGCACCGTCACGCCGTGGGTCACCGGGGTCAGCGAGTCGCTCGGGGGCTCGGGCGACCCGTCACCGGCCACCGCCCTCGGCGTGCTGTGGGCCATGCGGGCCGTTGCCAGCCGCCTGTGGGGCGATCCGTCGCTGGCCGGCCGCCACGTCTGCATCTGTGGTGTGGGCAAGGTGGGCGCCGCCCTGGCCGATCACCTCCATGAGGAGGGAGCACGCCTCACCGTGGCCGACGTGCGACCGGAGGCCACCGCCGCAGTGGCCGCGCGCACCGGTGCGGCGACCGTCGACACCACCCAGGCCCACGCTGTGCCGTGCGACATCTACGCCCCCTGCGCGCTGGGCGCCGCGCTCGACGCCACCACGATCAGCCAGCTGGCCTGCGCCGCGGTGGTGGGCTCGGCCAACAACCAGCTCGCCACCGAGGACGACGCCCAGCGGATCCAGGCCGCTGGCGTGGTGTACGCCCCCGACTACGTAGTGAACGCCGGTGGCGTGATCAACATCGCCGAGGAGCACCGCGGCTACGACCACGCCCGCGCCGAGCAGCGCATCCGGGGCATCTACGACACGGTCCTGCGGGTGCTCGATCTCGCCGACGCCGAGGGCCTCACCACCGCCGACGCCGCCGACCGCTTCGCCGAGCAGCGCCTCGAGGCAGCCCGCACCGCGTCCCCATCGCCGTCGCCCTGACGAGGCGCTTGGGTTCCGGGTCGTTGCTCAGGCGACGCAGACCACCCAGACGCTGACGCCCACGGGTGCGCATCGGAGGTTCCCGCCGGAGCATCCCGTCGCGCCGACGAGAGGAGCGCCACCTTCAGCCCTCGTAGGCGAAGCCGAGATCGATCGCTGTCACGAGCGCGAGCAATGGCAGATCGTGCTCGGCGGCCATGGCCGCCACCGTGCCGCCGCGGTCCACCACCGGCATCAGCAGGACCGGCTCGGCGCCGGCGTCGCGCACGACCTGGGCGGCTTCGAGCATCGACACGCCGCGCGTGACGGCGTCTTCGGTGATGACCACCCTGTCCCCTGGTTCGAGGGCACCGGCGATCCGACCGCCGCCGCCGTGGTCCTTCACCTCCTTGCGCACGCTGAAGCTGCGCAGGTGGCGGCCGCGCGTGGCCGCGATGGCGGCGATGCCGAAGGCCACCGCGTCGGCCCCCATGGTGAGGCCGCCGATCGCGGTGACGTCGTCGGGGATGAGGGCGAGCGCGGCGTCGGCCACGAGAAGCATGCCGTCGGCTCGACAGGTCGTCTGCTTGGCGTCGATGAACCAGTCGCTGCGCTTGCCGCTCTTGAGCACGAAGTCGCCCCGGCGCACGCTGTGGCGCAGCAGGTGCTCGACGAGGGCTGCGGGGGCGGGACGATCGGTCACGAGGTCTCCTCTGGGGCACGGAGCTGAACGGCGCGGAGCGGGCGACCGGGGTGGGGTGGGAGGCGGGGCAGCGGTGGCGCGACAGGCGCTGGATGGCGCCGCTCGAACGGCGAGAGGCGGCGTAGACCCCGACGCCTGGCTGGCGCGCTCGGGAGGCCCGCTCTGCCCTCCGTCGCCGTAGCGACGTTGGCTCCACCAGCAGGCTTCGTGCGGCGCTCGGCCCGGGATGGACGCAACGACAGCGCTCCGGGACCCTGCGCGACCACCGTCAGCCGGACCGCGAGCAGGGCGATGAGTGCGGCCGCTGCCGTGAGCACGAGGTTGCGGTGGATCTGGCGGGTGGCGGCCGGGTTCTCGTAGTGATCGGCGAGTCGGCGGAACTGGTTGTCGGTGAGGAGCTGCGAGGCACCATCGGGAGCGCGGTCGTCGAGGAACACCGACTCACCGTCCACCCGTGACAGCCACAGCTCGACCTTGCCGCCGCGCAGCGCTGTCTTCGTCTTCCACACGGGCACGCGGGTGCCCCCGTCGTGGGCGACGTACACGCCGACGGCCGGATGGGGGTTGACCACCGCGCCGTGCAGGCCCGCGGCGATGTAGGCGCTCCGGGCGGCGGCGACGGCCTCCGAGGCCGTGATGTGGTCGGGGTTCTGCAGCCAACCGAGGGTCACGACCGCCAGGGCCGCCAACCCGAGCGCGGCTGCCATGATCCGCACGCCCTCAGCCCTCTCGCTGCGCGCGGCTGATGCGACGGCGGCGGTACTCGTCGCGCTCGGCGGGATCAACGAGGAGCACCGTATCGACAAGGCGAAGGAGCCAACCCGGATCGAAGGGCTTGGCGATCACATCGAGCGCCCCGAGCTTGAGCAGCTCCGTGAGGTGGCGATCATCGCTGCTGGCCATGCCGGTGATCACCACCACCGGCGGGCCGCCGCCATCGAGGCGACGCAACACCTCCCAGCCGTCGAGGACCGGCATCATGATGTCGAGGAGCATCAGATCAGGCGCATCGTCACCGGCCAGCGCGGCGAGGGCTTCCTCGCCGTTGGAGGCCTCGCTGATCTGATGGCCGTCCGCGGCCAGCTCGATGCGGAGCAGCAGACGGATGTCCTCGTGGTCGTCGACCACCAAGATCTTGCTCACTGGTGCCCCGGCCGGCATCGTCCCGCGCTCATCGAGTGCTTGCCCAGACGTCGCATGCGTGTGGGTCTACACGAACCGCACGGTGCCGTGGCCCGACGCGATCTGACCGATCTCGACGGCGCGGTGCCCCTCAGTGCGCAGGATGTCGAGGGTCCTGTGGCTCTCGGAGGCGGCGACCACCACCACCATGCCGATGCCGAGGTTGAACACCTTGCGCATCTCGGCGTCGGACACCTCGCCGAGCCGCTGGATCTCCGTGAAGATCCGCGGCGGCTCCCAGCTGCGCGTGTTCACCACGGCATCGGTGCCCTCGGGCAACACCCGGGTGAGGTTGCCGGGAAGGCCACCGCCGGTGATGTGAGCGATCGACCGCACGTCGACCACCCGCAGCAGCGCGGCGATGGCCGGCGCGTACACGACCGACGGCACGAGCAGCTCGTCGGCGAGCGTGTGGGGAGCCCCCTCCCATGCCGGTGCGTCGAGGCGGCGCTGCGCTCCTTCGAGGAGCACCTTGCGGGCCAGCGAGTAGCCGTTGGAGCGCAGGCCCGGCGAGGGCAGGCCGATCATCACGTCGCCGGCCTTGACGTGCTCCCCCGTGATGAGCCGGTCGCGCTCGGCGACGCCCACCGCGAAGCCCACGAGGTCGAACTCGCCCGGTTCCATCGCCCCGGGGTGCTCGGCCATCTCGCCGCCGATCAGCGCGCAGCCGGCCTGGCGGCAGCCGAGCGCCACGCCCTCGACGAGCTGCTCGATGTGGTCGGGGTCGAGCTTGCCTACGGCGATGTAGTCGAGGAAGAAGAGCGGCTCGGCGCCCTGGCAGACGATGTCGTCGACGCACATGGCCACGAGGTCGACACCGATTGTCTCGAACCGGCCGGTGGCCTGCGCGATGAGGGCCTTGGTGCCGACGCCGTCGGTGGACGAGACGAGCACGGGGTGGCTGTAGCGGTGCTGCGCGAAGGCGAAGAGGCCGCCGAAGCCGCCGATGTCGCCGATGACCTCGGGACGGAACGTGGAGCGCACCTTGGACTTGATGCGCTCGACGGCTTCCTCGCCGGCGGAGATGCTCACCCCGGCGTCTTCGTAGCTGGTGCCCACCCTGTGCCCTTCTTCAGTCGATCGTGATCTGGACGGCGCCGGCGGGAGCGCGGCTCGGTTCCTCGAGCACGTGCTTGCGCAACGTCACCGGAACGGCCACCGGATAGTGCCCAGTGAAGCACGCGTCGCAGAAGCCGGCGCCCGGCGCGCCCGTGGCGGCGACCAGCCGGTCGAGCTGGATGAAGGCGAGCGTGTCGACGTTGAGGTAGTCGCGGATCTCGTCGACGGTGAGCGACGAGGCCAGCAGCTCGGTGCGGTCGCCGGTGTCGATGCCGTAGAAGCACGACCACTTCACCGGCGGCGAGGTGATGCGGAGGTGCACCTCGGTGGCGCCCGCCTCGCGGAGCATCTTGGTGAGCTGCTTCTGGGTGGTGCCACGCACGATCGAGTCGTCGACCACCACCACCCGCTTGCCGGCCAGGTTCTCGCGCAGCGGGTTGAGCTTCATGTGCACGGCCCGGGCCCGCAGCTCCTGGCTGGG
>JBKJIE010000018.1:0-4649 GCA_046598715.1 Acidimicrobiales bacterium
CTGCGCCACATGGGCGAGATCGAGCTGGCCCGAGGCCTCGTGGGCCTCGGCGGCATGACCAGCTGAGCGGCCGCTCCCCTACCAGTGCACACCCGGTAGCAGCCGCACGAGGGCGTCGGCGGTGCGCGACGTGGTCGACACGTGCGGGGCGTCACCCGCGCCGCCGTCATCGCCCGCGCCGCGCGCCGCGGAGGAGTCGGGGAACACCCGGTAGGCGACGTGGAGGAGCTGGTCCACCACGTTGGGAGCGAGGGCGTAGGCCACCTCACCCACCGTGCCCAGCCGCGTGTTGATCTCCTTCGGGCGGTCGATCAGGCCCTGCATCACCAGCTCGGCGGCTTGATCCGGGCTGATGGTCGGGAAGGCGTCGTAGAGCGTGGTGGGGCTGATCATCGGCGTGCGCACGAGTGGCATGTGGATGGTGGTGAAGGTCACGCCATCGCCGTAGGTCTCGGTGGCCACGATGCGGGTGAAGGCGTCGAGCGCCGCCTTGGAGGCCACGTAGGCCGAGAACCGAGGCGGGTTGGCCTGCACGCCGATCGACGACACGTTCACGATGTGCCCGAACCTCCGGCCTGTCATGTGCGGGAGGAGCCCGAGCACGAGGCGCACAGCGCCGAAGTAGTTGATGGCCATCGTGCGCTCGAAGTCGTGGAAGCGGTCGTACGACAGCTGCACCGATCGGCGGATGGAGCGGCCGGCGTTGTTCACCAGCATGTCGATGTCCTCGTGGTCGGCGAGGAGGTTCTTCACGAGCAGGTCGACCGACTCCGAGTCGGTGATGTCGCATGAGTACACCCACGCCTGACCGCCACGGCGCTCCACCTCCGCCTTCACCGCTTCGAGGGCCTCGGTGCGGCGAGCGACCAGGATCGGCACGCCGCCCGCCGCGGCCACCTGCAGGGCCGTGGCCTCGCCGATGCCCGACGACGCGCCGGTGATCACCACCCGCCGACCGCTCAACGGGCCACCGCGATGCTGCACGCGCGCTCGATCGCGGTAGAGGTGCTCGAGCCAGTACTGCCACAGCACTGGCGCGTATGCCTTGAGATAGGGCACCTCGACGCCCGAGCCGGCCAGCGCCTCTTGGGTGAGGCGGGTGTCGAACACACCGTGGAAGGCAACGTGCGGGAGCACCTCAGGCGGGATGCCGAGCTGATCGAGCACGATGTCGCGCGTGAGGTGCGCGCCCGGCACGCGGGTCAGGAGACCGGCGATGAGGCCGGTCGGGCCCAGCGACACACGGGGCAGAACGGGCACGAGACGAGGCGCGCCCGCAGCCTTCGCGAAGGCGTTGAACACCGCGGTGACGGGCTGCGGCACCGGGTTGGCCAGGTGGAAGGCACGTCCGTCGAGGCCGGGCTCGTGCATGAGGTGGTACATCGCGTCGGCCACGTAGTCGACCGGCACGACGTTGGTGTCGCCCAGGCCGGGCGCCACGATCCGCAGCGAGGACGGCAGGTTGGCCAGTCGGCGGATCGTCTCGAAGAGGTAGTAGGGGCCATCGACCTTGTCGATCTCCCCGGTGCGGGAGTGCCCCACGATGATGGCGGGGCGGTAGACGCGCCACGCCACGGTCGCCTTGGTGCGCACGAGCTTCTCGGCGTCGAACTTCGTGCGGTGGTACGGCGACGACAGTGGCTGGCCTTCGTCGAACATGTCCTCGGTGAAGGTGCCGGCGTAGTCGCCGGCCACTGCCACCGACGACACGTGGTGCAGGCACCCGACCCCCAGCACGTTGGCCAGCTCCACGACTCGGCGCGTGCCGCCCACGTTGACGGCTTCGTTCGTGTCGTCCTCGGTGGTCATGTCGTACAGGGCAGCGAGGTGCACGAGGTGGTCGACCGACCCCGTCAGCTCGGTCAGCGTCTCCTCGGTGATGCCGAGGTCGGGCAGGAGGAGGTCGCCCACGACGGGCTGGACGCGCTCACCGCCATGCCAGCGACGCGCCCGGGAGGCGAGCCTGCCCCGGGAACCCTCGCGCACGAGCACGTGCACGCTGGCGGCAGGGTCGGCGAGAAGGCGCTCGACGAGCTGTCCTCCCAGGAACCCGGTCGCGCCGGTCACGAGATACGTCGTCATCCGATCCCCCTCGGTTGCCGCCCCCGGGGGTGATCGTCGCATGGCCGACAACCCCCGCGGCAGCGGGTCAGCTGTGCGACCCGGCCTGTTCCGCCCGCAGCCAACGGAAGAGGAGGTAGGCCCGCACGAACGCCGTTGCGGCCACGGCGAACATGAGCGCCTTGCCGGCCGGCGCGTCGACCACGAGGAACAGGCCGACCGCGGCCACGACGACCGTGCAGATGATGGCGAGGCCCACGCGGACCTTGCGGGGGTCTCGTTCGGGTCCGGCGGGTTCTGTCATGCGCCCATCATGGCCGGGGAGCAGGCCACTCGGCGTCGTCGTTCAGATGCCCGTCAGATTGACGAAACCAGCGCGCCGTCCAGCCGCACACACCGGTTCACGGACGGGACACGGCGGCGTGACAGCGCTTCCATAAGTTCAGCATCGGGTCAGACAGCGTCGTCGGGCCGTCCGAACCGTGCCTGAAAGGAACCACATGTCATCTCGTCCCCGCACCCGAACGCCCGGAGGGTGGTCGTTGCGCGCCAAAGCCCTCGTGGGGCTGTCGGTGTCCGCCGCCGCGCTTCTGGCCCTCCCGGCCGTGGCCGGCGCACAGGATGCCGACCCAGTCGCCACGCTCGGCCAACAGGTCAACCTGCTGTGGGTCGTGCTCGGCGCCGTGCTCGTCATCTTCATGCAGGCCGGCTTCGCGCTCGTCGAGACAGGCTTCTGCCGGGCCAAGCACGCCAGCCACGTGGTGAGCACGAACTTCGCCATCTTCGGCCTCGGCTTCGTCGGCTACTACCTCGTCGGGTACGCCTTCATGTTCGGCGGCTACTCGGTGCCGCTCATCGGCTTCAACGAAGCCCCCGGCGGACCGATGATCGGCAGCGGCCACTGGATCTTCCTGTTCAAAGGCGGCTTCGCGCTGACCGACATGGTCGGTCCCGGGGGCGCGGGGGCCGCTGCGCTCGGCTTCTTCCTCTACATGGTGGCGTTCATGGACACGGTGGCCACGATCCCCACCGGGGCCATGGCCGAGCGCTGGAAGTGGAACAGCTTCGTGGTCTGGGGCCTCTTCTGCGGGGCGATCTACTACCCGCTCTTTGGTGCCTGGACGTGGGGCGGGGGCTGGCTCTCGCAGCTCGGCAACTCTCTCCACCTCGGGTACGGCTATGTCGACTTCGCCGGCTCTGGAGTCGTGCACACGGTCGGTGGCGTCGCCGCCCTCGCTGGCGCCATCGTGCTCGGACCCCGCATCGGCAAGTACAACAAGGACGGCTCCGCCAACACCATCCCGGGCCACCACATCCCGATGGCCATGCTCGGCACGTTCATCCTGCTGTTCGGCTGGTTCGGCTTCAACGCCGCCTCCACGTTCGCCGCCACCGACGTGCAGTTCGCCACGGTGGCGGCCAACACTGCCATCGCCGGCGCCTTCGGGTCGATCGCTGCCATGTTCTGGATGATCAAGACGACCGGCAAGCCCGATCCCGGGATGATGGTCAACGGCATGCTCGCCGGCCTCGTGGCGATCACGGCGCCGTGTGCGTTCGTCGACCCCTGGGCGGCTGCGGTGATCGGCAGCGTCGCCGCAGTCATCGTCATCCTGGCGGCCGGCTTCATCGAGAAGCACGGCGTGGACGACCCGGTCGGGGCGATCGCCGTCCACGGTGTCGGCGGGTCGTTCGGCGTCCTCTGCGTCGGCCTCTTTGCCAACGGCACCTACGGCGCCGGCTGGAACGTCACCACCGAGGGCAAGATGTTCGATTCCGGCAAGGGCGTGATCGGCATCTTCGGTGGCGACTTCAGCCTCGGCCTCGGCCAGCTGGGGGCCCAGGCCCTCGGTGTGCTGACGCTCTGGACTGTGATCTTCGGGGTCGCACTGACCTTCTTCAAGGTGCAGAACAAGGTCACCAAGGGCGGCATCCGGCCGCCTGCCGAGATGGAGATCGCGGGCATGGACCTGCCCGAGATGGGCGCCCTGGCCTACCCCGAGTTCGAGTTCGCCATCGAGAGCGCTGATCCGGAGATCGGCGAGCGCCCGCTCGTGGGCACCTCGCGTAGCGCCTCGCACGAGGGGCACGATCACCCGTAGGTCACCGCCGGAACGATCCGGCCACACACTCCGCTGGGCGGGCACGGATCACCGTGCCCGCCCAGCGCGTGCACTGCCCGTTTGACCGCATCCACGACCACCACGACCACAATGGACATCGCAGAGATCCTCCGTCACATCCTCATCGTTCTGATCGCCGCCAAGGTGGCCGCCGAGGTGGCCGAGCGCATCGGGATCCCCGCCGTGGTGGGCGAGATCATCGCCGGCATCGCCGTCGGGCCGTCGCTGCTCAACGCGGTGGGCGGTGGCGACGAGGTGCTGCGCACCCTCGGGGAGATCGGGGTCATCCTCCTCCTGCTCGACGTAGGCCTGGAGATGGACCTCGGTGAGCTCGGCAAGGTCGGGCGCAGCTCGTTCCTCGTGGCCCTGGTGGGTGTGGTGGCGCCGATGGCGCTCGGGTTCGGGGCCATGGTGACGATGGGCGAGAGCGTGAACACGGCGCTGTTCGTCGGGGCGGCCCTCACC
>JBKJIE010000037.1:0-36574 GCA_046598715.1 Acidimicrobiales bacterium
CCGATGGTACTTGGGTCGAGAGGCCCTGGGAGAGTAGGACGCCGCCGAGTTCTCATTGCACGAAGGGCCCCCGGAGACGGGGGTCCTTCGTCGTTTTCGCCCCCCGATAGGATCACCAGCCCATGCCCAAGCCCCCCTCCTCCGATCCGTCACGCCGCGGCCGTCCTGCATCTGCAGGCAAGCCCGGCACCGTCCGCAAGACCGGAGCGGCAGGGAAGCCCACGGGAGCAGCCGGGGCGCCCGGCTCTGGTGCGTCCAGGCCTGGCGCCAAGCCGGGTGGCACGGGCAAGCCGGGAGCCGCCGGCGCGCGTGCTCGTGGTGCCGCGCCCCGCGCACAAGGTCGCGGCCGCGACGGCGCGTCCAGCGAAGGACCCGCGTGGAAGCGTCGTGCCGAGGCCCGCTCGGGTGACGACGACCGCGCCAAGCAGGCCGGCTGGGGCGGCGTGGCCCGCAAGGGCGCGGGGAGGATCCGTGACGAGGGCCGCGGCGGGAGCGGAACCGCAGGCGCCTCGGAGGCCTTTCGGGAGGCGGCCGGCCGAGAGGCCTGGGAACCCGAGGTGTGGATCGACGAGGGCGTCGTGCGGGGCGAGGCCGCCGGAGCGGTCGGTCGCGGCCGCTCGGCGCCGCGTGGCGCCTCGCACGCTGAAGACGAGCGGAGCATCGCCGAGGATCCCTCGCTGCGGCGGGCGGTCGGCGCCGGCAAGGTCGAGCGCCTCGAGGAGCGCCTCAAGGACGCCAGCCGCGCGTTCCGTCGAGATCGCTTCGAGGAGGCCCGGCGCACGCTGCGACCGCTGGCCGACGCCGCCCCCACGGCGGAGTCGGTGCGCGAGCTGCTGGGGCTCACCTACTACCGGCTGGGGCGCTGGAAGCTCGCCGTCACTGAGCTCGAAGCGTTCCGAGACCTGTCCGGCAGCACCGAGCAGCACCCGGTGCTGGCCGACTGCTACCGAGCGCTCGGGCGCCACGCGAAGGTGCAGGAGCTGTGGGATGAGCTGCGCCAGGCCTCGCCCAGCGCAGCACTGGTCGCTGAGGGCCGCATCGTCTACGCCGGCTCCCTGGCCGACCAGGGCAAGCTGACCGACGCCATCACCGCCCTCGAGGCGTCCAAGCCGCCGGCGCGGCACCCGCAGCTGCATCACCTCCGGGTGACCTACGCCTTGGCCGACCTGCACGAACGGGCCGGCGACGTGCCCAAGGCCCGCCAGCTCTTCGGCATCGTGGCTGCGGCTGACCCCGAGCTGGGTGACGTGGAAGCACGTCTGCGCGCACTGCGCTGAGTCCGACCGTCCCAGCGGTGCCAGGCGGCGCTGAGGGGCGCTGAGGGGCGCGGCGTCCGTCTCGGGCTTGGTGTCGTCTCGACGGGTCTGGGCGATACGAGTACTGCGGCGGCTGCAGCCGGTATCGGCTCGATCTAAAGGGACCGAGCAACCGATGTCGAATATCCACAAGTCCGCCTCGGGATCGCCGTGGCGGTTAGCTCGACGTCCTGCCCAGGGGGCCATCTAGTGCAACGATCACTCGGGCGTAGGTTCGTGCCGTTGGCGGCGTTCGTCGCGGCGCAGCTGCTCATCATCGCTCTGGCGCCATCTCGGCCCCCGGAGACCCGTAACGAGCTCGCCACGGGCGGCTCGAGCAGCGTCGGCTCTGACGGATCGGCCACCGGCGCCGACGGCAGCGCGGGCGGCGCGACCGACGGGACCAGCGCGACCGGCGGCATCGACGCCGCCGGCGGCGCGGCCGGCGGTGCGACCGGGTCCGGCACGTCAGGCACGGCGACCGGCGGCGGGACCAGCGGTGGCACCACGGGCGGCGCTCCGGCGGGCGACACCAGCCACTGCAAGGCTGGGCGCCAGTTCGATCCCGCCATCGACTTCTACGCGCCGCCGTGTACCCCGAAGTTCGTCGGAGACAACGGCGGGGCCACCTACCAAGGCGTCACCAAGGACAAGATCACGATCGTGCGCTACGTCGCCAAGGGGAGCGACGCGGTCGACGCGATCCTCAAGGCGCAGGGCGCCTACGTGAGCCTCGAGCAGTACAGCGCCTACCAGGCGGTCGCCCAGAAGTTCATCAACACCCACTACGAGCTCTACGGGCGCCAGGTGGAGCTCAAGGTGTTCCAGGGCCACTGCGATTCCATCCCGCCGGCGGTCGACTGCCTCCGCGGCGAGATGCGCGAGATGGTCACCTCCATGAAGCCGTACGCGGTCTACTGGAACTCGTCGCTGTGCTCAGCCTGCTTCGACGAGCTGTCCAAGCTGGCGACGGTGAACGTGGGCGGTTGGCACTTCCGAGATGCCTTCGCCACCCAACGAGCGCCGTTCCACTGGGACGTGCAGATGTCGGGCACCAAGATGGCCCAGCACGCGGGCCGATGGTGGTGCTCGACGCTCAACGGCAAACCGGCTCGCTATGCCGGATCGGCCAACCCCGCCCAGGACCTCCGCGACAACCCGCGCAAGCTCGGGGTGATCAGCACCAACGATCCGGAGAACAAGTCCTCTGTCGAGGTCGATCTGCGAGGCGAGCTGGCCAAGTGCGGGTCGGGCTACGGCGACAACTACTTCTTCTACGAGCAGGACATCACCACCGCCGACCAGCAGCGCCGGGCTGCGGTGCTGCGCATGAACCCGGTGGGCTCGGGCGAGAACGCCGCCACCTCGGTCATGTGCCTCTGCGATCTCGTCGCCCCGTCGTTCCTCTACTCCGAGGAGCAGAACCAGAACTACTACCCGGAGAACCTGATCGTGGGCTCCGGGTTCATGGACGCCGATGCGGCCTCACAGGCCTACATGGGCACGCTCGGGTGTCCCAACGGCGGCAAGGGCAAGCCATGCAACTTCGAGGACGCCTTCGGTCTGTCGAGCATCAACGCCCAGGAGCACAAGTTCAAGGACACCGGCCAACGGGTGTGGGCGGCGGGTGGCGGGAAGGGTGACGCTCCCTACGAGTCGGTCTCGGCCGAGTGGGAGTACCTCAACATGGTCTCGAGCATGATCCAGTCGGCTGGCCCCAACCTGAACCCGAAGTCGATGGAGGCAGGGGCATTCCGCATGCCGCCGCGCGGTGACGCCAACCACGTTCTGCGCTCGTTGTCGCCGGGCAACCATGCCTGGAACCAGGACATGCGCCTCACCTACTGGAGCACGGTGAAGATCTCGCCGTACAACGACAAGGCCGGCACGTATGTGCAGATCAGTCAGGGCCGAGTGCCCGTCGACGGGTGGCGACCCGGCGACCTGACGCTCCCGGCCAAGCCCCGATGACCGCAGCCACCGTGCCGCCCGCCGAGGGTGGTCCTGGTCTGCGCGCCCGCCTGGGCGACCTCGCCGGCCCGATCGCTGGCCTGCTCGCCACGGACAACCGCGCCGCGAAGGCGCTGAAGCCCGCCCTCATCCTGCTGGCTTACGCGGTGGGCATCCAAGTGTTCTTCAGCCCCGATCTCGGGTCGCTCGCCTCGGGCGTGGCCACCGGGGCGCTCTACGGGCTCATCGCGGTGGGCCTGATCCTGATCTACCGCACGAACCGCATCATCAACTTCGCGGTCGCGGCGATCGGGGCCTTCCCCGCGGTGCTCGGTGCGCTGCTGGTGGCCGTGAAGGGCGTGAGCTGGTGGGTTGTCCTACCGCTCGCAGTGCTTGGGGGACCGCTGATCGGGGCGACTGTTGAGGTCACGGTGATCCGCCGGTTCGCCAACGCCCCACGCCTCATCGTGACGGTGGCCACCATCGGCATCGCTCAGATCCTGGCGTACTTCACGCTGCTCGTCCCCGGCTGGGTCGGCACCGAGGATGGCATCGCCATCCAACGCCTGCCCACCCCCGTGAGCAAGGTGCGAGTCACCGACAAGTTCGGGGTCACGGTCTTCACCGGCGACTACGTCCTCGCCGTTGCCGTGGTGGCCCTCATGGCCCTCGCCCTCGCCCTCTTCTTCCGCTACACCCGCATGGGCATCGCCCTGCGCGCGTCGGCCGAGAACGCCGACCGCGCGTCGCTCCTCGGCATCCCGGTGAAGCGGGTCGGCACGGTCGCGTGGGCGCTCGCTGGCCTGTTCGGCTCGGTGACCATCTTCCTGCGGGCATCACTGGTGGGCATCCCCGTCAACGGCACCCTCGGGTACCAGGTGCTGCTGTTCGCCTTGGCGCCGGCTGTCGTCGCCCGCATGGAGAGCATCCCTGTCGCCGTCGTCGCGGGCATGGCCGTGGGCGTGCTCGAGTTCTCTGTCCTCTCACGCACCGGTACGAACGACCTCGCCGCCGCGATCATGCTGGCCTTCATCCTCGTCGCCCTCCTGGCCCAGCGGAACAGCCTCTCTCGAGCGCAGGACACCGGCGTGTCGACCTGGCAGGCGCTGAAGGAGTACCGGCCCGTGCCCAGCGAGCTGCGCGCGCTCACCGAGGTTCGGGCCTTCCGGGCCACCTGCGGCGCGCTGGCCCTCGCGGCCGTGGTGCTTGCCCCGTTCCTCATCAGCGAGGCGGAGACGCCGAAGCTGAGCCTCCTGCCGGTGTTCGCGATCGTCGCCGTCTCGCTCGTGATCCTCACGGGCTGGGCCGGTCAGATCAGCCTCGGTCAGTTCGCCATCGTGGGGGTCGGTGCGATCACGGCCGGCAAGCTCTACGCCGACTTCCACCAGGACTTCTGGCTGACCTTCGTGGCCGGCGCGGTCGTGGGTGCGGCCGTCGCGGTGCTGATCGGACTGCCGGCGCTGCGGGTGCAGGGCCTGTTCCTGGCGGTGTCCACCTTTGCCCTGGCTGGCGCGGCCGAGAAGTTCTTCTTCGTGCGCAAGTACAGCTTCGGCCGGGCCATCCTGCCGAGCGAGGACGCGTCCTACCACTTCACCCGGCCGGTGCTCTGGGAGCGCTTCGACCTCCGACCAGAGCGGAACTTCTATTACTTCTCCGTCGTGATCCTCGGGCTGATCATCGCGTCGGCGTGGTCGTTCCGACGCCACCACAGCGGCCGCATCCTGATCTCCACGCGCGACAACGTGCGCGGCGCGCAGGCCTACGGCATCAACACCATTCGCACCCGGCTGGCTGCGTTCGCGGTGTCGGGAGCGATCGCCGGCATCGCGGGGGTGCTCCTCGTCTACCAACAGGGCGCAGTCGACGCGTCCACCTATGGCGTCGTGCCCTCGCTGGCGGTGTTCGTGGCCACGGTCATGGGCGGGCTCACCTCCTTGCCGGGCGCGGTCATCGGGGCCGTGGTCATCGAGGCGGTCGCCCTCTTCGGCGACAAGCGGATCGACGGCATCTCGTTGCTCGTCACCGGCCCGGGCCTGCTGATGATCCTCTTGTTCCTCCCCGGCGGCTTTGCCCAGGGCGCCTATCAGGTGCGCGACGGGTTCCTGCGGTGGGTCGCCGACCGGCGCGGCATCCTGGTGCCGTCGCTGTTCGCAGACCGCCGGATCGATACGGGTGAGGATCAGGCCGACGTGATCGCCAAGGCCGAGGAGCGCGTCGAGGAGTCGGGCACCTTCGACGCCCTCGCCGAGCCCACCATCACCTGCCCTGTCTGCGCCGAGTCGATGCCCGTGTCGCTCGCCGCACAGCATCCCCACCTGCAACCGCGCGGCACCGTCGCGCCGGAGGTCGTCCCCGCATGAGCGGTCACACCGCGATCGAAGAGGCCGGCGAGGAGCTGGCCAGCAGCGGGTCGGTGCTCACGAGCCGCAAGGGCTTGGCCGGCATCACCCTCGGGGCGTCCGCGCTGCCGCTGGTGCTGCTGTTCGTCCTCAACTTCGTCGACGAGTTCGACCGGGTGGCCTTCGCCGCCCTCGCCCCAGAGATCCGTGATGCCTTCCACCTGACCGACGCGGGGCTGTCCAGCCTGCGTGCCGTCGCCGGCGTGCTCACGCTGTTCGCCGCCCTTCCCCTCGGCATCCTCGCCGACCGCACCAAGCGCGTTCGGATCTCGGTGATCGCCGGCTTCCTGTGGGGCATCTGCGCCATGCTCACGGGCGTCGTCGGCGCCGTGTTCCTGCTGTTCCTCGTGCGCTTCGGGTCGGGCCTCGGGCGCATCATCAACGAGGTCGTGCACCCGAGCCTGCTCGGCGACTACTACCCGCAGGAGTCGCACCCCAAGGTGTTCGGCGCGCACCGCCTGGCCAACGCCGTCGCTCCCGTCGCTGGCCCGGTGGCGGGCTACATCGGGGCCACGTACTCATGGCAGGCCGCCTTCTTCGTGCTCGCTGTGCCCACGGCCATCGTGCTCGTGTTCGCAACTCGGCTGCGCGAGCCCGCCCGCGGGGAGAGCATCGACGCCGAGCTGGCCGCCGCCCAGGCCGACGACAAGCCGGTGCCCTTCGCCGAGGCCCGCCGCCAGCTGTTCGCGGTGCCCACGTTGCGGCGCCTGTGGCTCGGCGCCTTCTTCTTCGGTCTGGGCACCTTCCAGCTCGACACCCTGCTCAGCCTCTACTTCGAGCGCGTGTACAACTTCGACCCGAAGGGTCGAGGATGGGTGCAGTTCCTCGGGGGTGCCGGCCTCGTCGTCGGTCTCGCCATCGGCGCTCGGCTGGCCGCCCGCGCTTCGGCCGCCGGTGACATCCGGCGGCTACCGATCATCATCGGCGGCGCCTTCATGCCCTTCGCTGCGGGCATGGTGCTGCTCGCCGTGTCGCCAGCGCCGATCGTGGCCCTCTTCGGTGCCTTCCTCGTGTCCGCGGGCGTTGGCGCCTACCAGCCCGCCTACTTCACCGTCGTGGGCGCGGTGGCCCCGCCTCGGGTGCGCTCCCAGTCCTACGCCTGGGCCATCCTGATCTATGGGGCCGGTGGCCTCGCCTACGTGCTGTTCTTCAGCCTCTTCGGCGGCGAGGAGGGCAACTACCGCGGCCTCACCTTCGCCCTGGCGCTGATCACCGCGGCAGCTGGCTTCATCGGCGCCTCGGCCAGTCGCTCCGTGAAGCGCGACGCCGAGCAGGCGTCCACCAGCCTCGCAGCCGCGGCGCGGATGCGTGAGGAGCTCGAGGCCGGCGGCGAGCGGGCGCTGCTCATCTGCAAGGGCGTCGACGTTGCCTACGGCACCGTGCAGATCCTCTTCGGCGTCGACCTCGAGATCAAGGAGGGCGAGATCGTCGCCCTCCTGGGCACGAACGGCGCCGGGAAGTCGACGATCCTCAAGGCCATCTCCGGCCTGGTCGACCCGATCGGCGGGGCCATCTACTTCGATGGCCGCGACATCACCCACGCCGATGCCGTGCAGGCGGCGCAGATGGGCATCGTGCAGGTGCCGGGCGGGAAGGCCATCTTCCCGACCCTCACTGTGGCGGAGCACTTCAAGGCCGGCGCGTGGCTCTTTGCCGACGAAGACCCAGCGGAGGTGGAGCGACGCACCGAGTACGTGCTCGACAAGTTCCCGCGGATCCGCGAGCGGTGGAGCCAGATGGCCGGCAACCTCTCCGGTGGCGAGCAGCAGCAGCTCGCGTTGGGCATGGCGTTCGTCGCCAAGCCCAAGCTGCTCATCATCGGCGAGCTGTCGCTCGGTCTCGCGCCCACCATCGTCGAGCTCCTCCTCAACATGGTGCGCGAGATCCACGCCCAGGGCTGCACGATCATCCTGGTGGAGCAGTCGGTGAACGTCGCCCTCACCGTCGCCGACCGTGCCTACTTCCTGGAGAAGGGCGAGGTGCGCTTCGAGGGCCGCACCGACGAGCTCCTCGCCCGTGGCGACATCCTGCGCTCCGTCTTCCTCGAGGGCGCCGGCAAGGCCACCACCGATGGTCGTGCACCGGGGCTGGTGGCCGCAGACGCCCACGTCGATGCCGCCGCCTTTGCTCGCAGCGTGGCGGAGAAGGCCGGCGTGGCCGAGGGCGAGCCCGTCATGTCCGTGCATGGCCTCACCAAGCGCTTTGGCGGCATCAGCGCCGTCAACGACGTCACCTTCGAGGTGATGCCTGGCGAGATCGTCGGCCTGATCGGCCCCAACGGTGCCGGCAAGACCACGATCTTCGATCTCATCTCTGGTCTGCTGCCCCTCGACGCCGGACGCATCACGTTCCGGGGTGAGGACGTGACCCGGTGGGGCGCCGATCGACGGGCGCGGCTCGGCCTCGGCCGCTCGTTCCAGGATGCGCGCATCTTCCCCTCGATGACGGTGTCGGAGAACATCGCGCTGGGACTCGAGCGTCACATCGAGGTGCGCGATCACCTCTCGCCGCTCCTCGGTCTGCCCGCGGTGTTCGAGTCGGAGGCCGACGTCGCCTACACGGTCGACGACCTGATCGAGCTCATGAACCTCGGCGCGTTCCGCGACAAGTTCGTCGCCGAGCTGTCGACCGGTAGCCGTCGCATCGTCGACCTGGCCATGTCGATCGCCCACGACCCCACCGTGCTGATCCTCGACGAGCCCTCCTCCGGCATCGCCCAGCGCGAGACCGAGGCCCTCGGCCCGCTCCTCAAGCGGATCCAGCGCGAAGCGGGCTGCGCCATGTTGATCATCGAGCACGACATGCCGCTGATCACCACGGTGTCCGACCGCATGATCGCCCTCGAGCTCGGAGCCGTGGTCACGGTGGGCACGCCTGACGAGGTCATCAGCAACCCGCAGGTGATCTCCTCCTACCTCGGCGGCGACATCGACGTCATCAACCGCTCCGGAGCGAGCGCCCAGATGGCCCAGCGCGAGACAGCCAAGGCGGCGGCCGGCAATGGCGACGCGGCCAACGGCGACGGCACCAACGGGTCTGCTGGCGGTGGCAAGCCCGTCCGTCGCAAGCCGCTGAAGGCCGGGTCGGCATGAGGCCCTTGCGGCGTCCTGTCCTCCGGCTCCTCGGCACGAGCGCCCTGCTCGTCGCGACCGCCCTCACGGTCCTGCCGGCGGGGAGCGGTGCGCAGGAGCCGTCGGTCGTGGGGTGGTGGTATCGCGATGTGCCCCTCTCCAACGAGGGCACGGTCCAAGCTCAGGGTGCGGGAGCGCCCGTCGTCGCGCAAGTGCGTGGCTCCTCGAGCACCCCCAGCCAGGTGCCGCCGACCACGGTGCCGCCGGTGCAACCGCCCGCGCCCGTCCCCACGGTCCCACCCTCGGTCACGGTTCCGGATCCAGGGGGCAACGTCCCCACGCCGAGCCAGGCTCCTGACGGTGGTCTCGTGGTGGCCGCCGACGTCACCGGCATCCGAGCCATGTCTGCGCTCCGCTTCGACGCCCCCGACGCGGGTGGGGCGATCCTGCGCCTCACGCTCGCGCAGGGATCCACGCCCTCTCCCGGTGTGCGCGCGTGCCCGGCCCTGTCCGACTGGCAGCCCGGCCCCGACCAACCCTGGTCGGCTCGCCCTGCGCATGACTGCGATCGGCTGTCGGTGTCGGGCAACGTCAGCAAGGACGGCACCACGATGGAGTGGGCGCTTCCCGACACGTTCAAGTCGCCCGATGCCACGTCCTACGACGTGCTGCTGGTGCCCCTCGGGGGCGATGGCACCCCGTTCCAAGTGGCCTTCGACAAGCCGAGTGCCGGCGCCTTCACGGTGACCTCCCCGGCGCCGACGATCGAGGAACCCGTCTACGAGCCATTGCCCGAGGGGATGCCGCCGCCCATCGACACGTTCAGCGCCGACGGCTACGACTTCAGCAACATTGGTGGGGGAGCGACCGGCGTGCTCCCGACGGACACCGTGCAGCTCAGGCCGGCAGGTCACGATCGGCCGGCGGGCGGGGGTCCGATCAACCGGCTCGCCGATGCGCTCGAGAACCCCACCACTCGGCGCATCGCAACGCTGGCCCTCGTCTTGTTGGGCGGGTACGCCTACTGGCAGTCAGGCCAGTCGGCGCAACGGATGCCCCAGCTCCTCGGAGCCGTGGGTGGCTCTGGCGCCGGTGCCATCGGCGCGGGCGCCGCCCCGCCGCAGGCTCGGGGGATCGGCCGCTTCGCCCGCGCCCGCACTGAGCGACCGCCTCGCCTGTAGTCCCTGGCGTGCCACTGGCTTGGGCTCGGCCCATCACTGTCACACGCGCTGCCTAGGGTCGGTGGTCTTCCCCCTCCACGTTCGCTCACTGCGTCTCGGAGGCTCACATGCCCACCATCGGCGTCCCCCCGGCGGGGACCAACCTGTCCATCCTCGTCGGCACGCTCAGCCGCCCACCGGAGCTGCGGGATCTGCCTTCGGGCGATCAGGTGCTCGGCCTTGAGCTCACCGTCCGTCCGCCACAGGGCCCGGCGGAGTCGGTGCCGATCGCATGGTTCGGCGCTCCCCCCTCGGCTGTGGGTTGGTCCCCGGGCGACGAGATCGTCGTCGTGGGCCGAGTGCGTCGTCGGTTCTTTCGGGCCGGTGCGACCACCCAGAGCCGAACCGAGGTGGTCGCCGACGCGGCGGTGCCCACTCGTCGCGCGGCCACCGCCGGCAAGGCCGTCCGCAACGCCATCGCCGGCATCGAGCACCCGGGCCCGGCGTGATGCAGCCGCGGGTGGTCCGGTTGGGTCGACCGACGAACGTCCGCCATGATGGAGGCTGACGGTCGGCCACGCACAGATGGGTAGCGCACCATGCAGCAAGAGCAGCTGGAGAAGATCCGCAGCGGGAAGGGCTTCATCGCCGCCCTCGACCAGAGCGGGGGCAGCACGCCCAAGGCGCTGCAGCTCTACGGCGTCGGCGCCGACGCCTACAGCAACGAGGAGGAGATGTTCGACCGCATGCATGAGATGCGGAGCCGGATCATCACCAGCCCCAGCGTCACGGGCGACCGGATCCTCGGTGCGATCCTCTTCGAGATGACCATGGACCGCCAGGTCGAGGGTCGTGACACCGCTGACTACCTGTGGGCCGTGAAGGGTGTCGTGCCCTTCCTCAAGGTGGACAAGGGCCTGGCCGACGAAGCCAATGGTGCCCAGGTGATGAAGCCGATGCCCGACCTCGACCAGCTGCTCGCCCGTGCCGGCGCCAAGGGCGTGTTCGGCACCAAGATGCGCTCCGTGATCAAGCTGGCCGACCATGCCGGCGTCGACGCCGTGGTCGACCAGCAGTTCGAGGTGGGGCGGCAGATCCTGGCCGCCGGGCTCGTGCCGATCATCGAGCCCGAGGTCGACATCCACAGCCCCCAGAAGGCCGATGCCGAGGGGCTGCTCAAGGCGGCGCTGCTCGCCCAGCTCGACCAGCTCCCCGACGGTCAGCAGGTGATGCTGAAGCTCACCCTGCCCGAGGTGGACGGCTTCTACTCCGACGTCGTGGCCCACCCGAAGGTCCTTCGCGTGGTCGCCCTCTCCGGCGGCTACTCCCGCGAGGAGGCCAACGAACGCCTGGCTCGGAACAAGGGCGTCGTGGCGAGCTTCTCACGGGCGCTCACCGAGGGCCTCGACGCCTCGCAGACCGACGCCGAGTTCGACGCCATGCTCGACGCCTCGATCAAGAGCATCTACGAGGCCTCGATCACCTGAACCCGGACGCGAATCGGACACCCGCCTCACCGTGCTCGGATCGCGCGCGCACCGGCGATAAGGTCGCCCTCAGGGAAGCGATCCGCCGCAACGGCGCGGCGGACTGGAGGGTGGACAGCGTTGTCCGACACCGCCGAGCGCGCCAGTGCTCCGCCAGCACCCGAACGGCTCGCGCGAGTCATCATCCGCTTCGCCGGCGACTCCGGCGATGGGATGCAGCTCACCGGCGACCGCTTCACGAGCGCCAGCGCCGTGTTCGGCAACGACCTCGCGACACTGCCCGACTTCCCCGCTGAGATCAGGGCCCCCGCCGGCACGCTGGCAGGCGTCTCCGCGTTCCAGGTCCACATCTCCGATCACGAGATCACCACGCCGGGCGACGCGCCAAACGTCCTGGTCGCCATGAACCCGGCGGCCCTCCGCAACGAGCTCCCTCGCCTCGAGCAGGGGGGCACGGTGATCGTCAACGAAGATGCCTTCGAGGAGCGCAACCTCCACAAGGCCGGTTACACCGACAACCCGCTCACCGACGGGAGCCTCGACGGGTACACGGTGTTCGAGGTGCCGATGACAAGCCTCACGCAGGGCGCGGTCGAGCCCCTCGGCGTGAAGCCGCGAGACGCCGAGCGGTCGAAGAACTTCTTCGCCCTCGGTCTGGTGTCCTGGATGTACACCCGGCCGGTGAGCGACACGATCTCCTGGATCGAGGAGCGCTTCAGTGCCAAGCCGCAGGTGCGAGACGCCAACATCGCGGCGTTCAAGGCGGGCCATGCCTTCGGCGAGACCGCCGAGCTCTTCGATCACCCGTACGCCGTCGATCCCGCCCGTCTGACGCCTGGCACCTACACCAACATCAACGGCAACACCGCGCTGGCGTGGGGGCTCATCGCAGCCAGCCAGCTCTCGCACCTCCCGCTCTTCCTCGGCTCGTACCCCATCACGCCCGCCTCCGACATCCTCCATGAGCTGTCCAAGCACAAGCGCTACGGCGTTCGCACGCTCCAGGCGGAGGACGAGATCGCCGGCATCGGCGCGGCCATCGGCGCCGCCTACGGGGGACACCTCGCCGTCACCACCACGAGCGGCCCCGGCATGGCCCTCAAGGCCGAATCGATGGGACTGGCGGTGAGCCTCGAGCTGCCCCTGCTGGTGATCGACATCCAGCGCGGCGGCCCCTCCACCGGGCTCCCCACTAAGACCGAGGCGGCCGACCTGCTCATGGCGTACTACGGCCGCCATGGCGAGTCGCCACTGCCGATACTCGCCGCCCACACCCCGAGCGACTGCTTCTTCGTGGCCATCGAGGCGGCACGGATCGCACTGAAGTACCGCACGCCGGTGATCCTCCTCTCCGACGGGTACCTCGCCAACGGCACGGAGCCCTGGCGGCTTCCGGCGGTGGCTGACCTGCCCGACATCTCCACCACGTTCGCAACGGCACCCAACCACACGACCGACGCCGGCGAGGAGGTGTTCTGGCCCTACCTCCGCGACCCCGACACCCTGGCCCGCGCCTGGGCACTGCCCGGCACCCCCGGCCTCATGCACCGCATCGGCGGGCTCGAGAAGGAGGACGGCTCTGGCAACGTGAGCTACGACTCCGACAACCACGAGCGCATGGTGCACCTCCGGGCCGCCAAGGTGGCCGGCATCGCTGCTGACATCCCTGAGGTCGTGGTTGACGGCGACGTCGACGATGCCGAGATCCTCGTGCTTGGGTGGGGTTCCACCTGGGGCGCGATCGACGGTGCGATGGGCCGGGTTCGCGCCAGAGGCCGCAAGGTCGCCCGTGCCCACCTCACCCACCTCAACCCGTTCCCCACCAACCTCGGGGACGTGCTGCGGCGCTACCCCAAGGTGCTCGTTCCGGAGATGAACCTCGGACAGCTGTCGCGCCTGCTGCGGGCCGAGTACCTGGTCGACGTGCGCTCGGTCACCAAGATCCGCGGCGTCCCCTTCACGGCCGGCGAGCTCGAGCAGGCCGTTCTCGATGCCCTGGGAGGGCTGCTGTGACCGACGTCGCGATCCCCACCACCAAGCGCAAGGACTGGTCGAGCGACCAGGAGGTGCGCTGGTGTCCAGGCTGCGGCGACTACTCGATCCTGGCCGCCGTGCAGCTCCTCATGCCCGACCTCGGCGTGCGCCGGGAGGACACGGTGTTCGTGTCGGGCATCGGCTGCGCCGCCCGCTTCCCGTACTACATGAACACCTACGGCATGCACTCGATCCACGGTCGCGCGCCTGCGATCGCGACGGGGCTGGCGGTGGCTCGGCCCGACCTGCACGTGTGGGTCGTCACCGGCGACGGCGACTCGCTGTCCATCGGCGGCAACCACCTCATCCACGCGCTTCGCCGCAACGTGAACATCACGATCCTGATGTTCAACAACCAGATCTACGGGCTCACCAAGGGCCAGTACTCGCCCACCAGCGAGGTGGGCAAGGTCACCAAGTCCACGCCGTTCGGGAGCCTCGACCACCCCTTCAACCCGCTGTCGGTTGCCATCGGGGCGGAGGCCAGCTTCGTGGCCCGCACCCACGACATGGACCGTGCGCACATGGTGGAGACCTTCAAGCGGGCCCACGAGCACAACGGGGCATCGTTCGTCGAGGTGTTCCAGAACTGCAACGTGTTCAACGACGCTGCCTTCGAGGGCGTCACGGCCAAGTCCGTGCGCGACGACATGCTCATCCCGCTCCACCACGGCGAGCCGATCCGCTTCGGCGCCGACGGCCAGCACGGGGTGGTGCTCGACGCGCAGCACGGGGCGCGCATCGTGCAGGTGGCCGACGTCGGTGAAGACGCGCTTCTCGTCCACGACGAGGCCCGCACCGACCCCGGCGTCGCCTTCATGCTCTCGCGCCTGGCCCGTGGCCCCTACGAGCCCACGCCGATCGGCGTGTTCCGTGCTGTCGAGCGCCTGGAGTATGGCGCCGAGGTGGAGCGTCAGGTCGACGAGGCCACGGCGGCCAAGGGGCCCGGCACCCTGGAGGAGCTCCTGCGCTCCGGCGCCACCTGGGACGTCTCCTGACGCCAGCCTGACGGAGAGGCGATCAGCCGAGATCGCGGAAGACCAGTCCCGTCTTGGGCTTGGGGTGGAAGAACGTGGTCTTCGGGGGCATTCGCTCGCCGCCGTGGGCGGTGGCCTCGATCTGGGCGACCGTGGCCGGGCGCAGCAGGATGCCCGCCTGGGCCGCGCCGGACCGCACCGCTGCGCGGACGTTGTCCACGCCGTGCTGGAAGCGGAGCTGGTGCTCGGGCAGCGCGGCGAGCCCCACGTCGAGGCGGCTCGAGTCGAGATCGCGCGCATCGGCCAAGGCCTCGAGACGCGGGCGCAGCAGCACCTCACGGTCGCCCAGCACGAGGGTGAGGCAGCCGATCTCCGCCATGACGGCGGTGACAGGTCGGTCCGCGGGCGGTGCGCCCGCGTCCTCGAACCACGGCGACAGCGCCGCCAGCACGTCCGTCCCTTCGGGCAGTCCCGTGATGAGGCGATGGATGGCGTGGACCGTGAGCTCGTCTTCCACCAGCTCCACGATGTACGCCATCGTGGAGTCCGCCAGCCCGCTGTTGCCCTCGCTTGCCTCCCGCTCCGCCTTGTAGGCGAGGGAGGTCTCGTAGCGGTGGTGGCCGTCGGCCACGACCACTGGTTGCTCGGCGACAGCAGCGGAGACGGCTGCGCAGGCGGCGGGATCGTCGAGCATCCAGATGGTGTGGTGCACGCCTTCGTCGTCGACGAGATCGGCGATCGGGGGGCCGTCGACAGGTAGGAGGTCGGTGAGGCCCTTGGCCAGCGAGAGGCCCCAGATGGCCGAGAGGTTGGCGCGACACGACCGGAGGAGGTCGAGCCGGTCGCTCTTGGCCTTCGGGGTGGTGTGCTCGTGGGGGAGGATGTCGGTGCCGGGCGGCCTCAGCTCGAGGGCACCGATCACTCCGGTGGTGTGGCGCTGCACCCCGGCGTCGTCCGTGGCGGTCATCCGGTAGATCGTGAACGAGGGGCGGTCGTCGGTGACGAGCACCCCTTCCGCACGCCAGGCGGTGAGGAGCTCGTGGGCCCGCTCGTAGCGAGCATCGCCGTCGGCCTCGGAGGGGAGGTCGATGCACACGGCGTTGTGAGGATCGCGGCCGGCCAGCTCGGCTCGCTGGTCGGCATCGATGACGTCGTAGGGCGGGGCGATCACCCGCCCCAGGTCGCTGCGAGCGAGGTCGTATCTGATGCCGGCGAACGGCTCGAATCGGGCCACCGCCGAAGTCTGCCAGGCTGGCGCGGTGGCCTTCGCACTGGACCTCGACGGCGTGGTGTGGCTCGCCGATCACCCCCTCCCGGGTTCGGCCGCCGCGGTGGCGCGCCTCCGAGCAGCAGGGGAGGCCGTGGTGTTCTGCACGAACAACTCCATGCAGGTCGTCGCCGAGGTCGAGGCCAAGCTCGCTCGTCAGGGCATCCCAGCACAGGGCGATGTCGTGACGTCAGCCATGGCTGCCGCGACGCTGTTGGAACCTGGGGAGCGTGTGCTCGTGTGCGCCGGACCGGGAGCGGTGGAGGCGATCTCGTCTCGGGGAGCGGTCCCGGTTTGGGAAGGTCCGGTTGATGCCGTGCTGGTGGGCCTCCACCTCGACTTCGACTACGCACGCCTGCGGGCCGCGGCGCAGGCGCTGCACGCCGGCGCCCGCCTGCTGGCCACCAACGACGACGCCACGTACCCGACCGTGGAGGGCCCGATCCCCGGTGGCGGCGCGATCCTCGCCGCCGTCGAGACAGCCAGTGGCGTGCAGGCCCTCGTGGCGGGGAAGCCCCATGGCCCGATGGTCGACCTGTTGCGGTCGCGTCTCGGCGGCGATGGGGTGATGGTGGGCGACCGCCCCGAGACCGATGGGCGCTTCGCCCAAGCGCTCGGCTACCGGTTCGCGCTCGTCCTCAGCGGCGTCACGACGTCCCCGGTCGGTGTCGACCCCGTCCCGGACATCGTCGCCGACGATCTTGCCGGTCTCGTCGACCACCTGCTCGGGCTTGCATGAGATGAAGGTCAAGGGCGTGGCGAGGGCAAGCACGCTCGCGGGACGGCGTAGGGCATAGGGCAAGGGCGCGCGGCGACGGAGGGTCGCTGGGTCGTCGCTTGTCGCCGCACTCGTGCGTTGGCGAGCGGCTGCGACCCGGTGGCGCACGAGTGTCTGCTTCTGCACGAGTCTCGGCGGGACAGTGGCTCGCCGCGCCCTTGACCCCGCTGGTGGTGGTCGACCCGCAGATGGCGAGTGCGCTGCGCACGCCAGAGCGATCTCGTCGGTGGACGACCCGGTGCGAACTATTGCAAGCACGAAGAGCGGACCCTAGGCTCGCCGCCCATGGCTCAGAACGACGTCTTCAAGCGCTATCTCGATGCAGGCCTCGAGTTCCGCTCCCTCACCCGGACCCGGGCTGAGGCCCTGGTGCGAGACCTCGTGAAGGCCGGTGAGGTGCAGGCCGACCAGGCACGTGACGCGGTCTCCGACCTGCTGGAGCGCAGCCGTCGGAACAGCGAGAAGCTGCTCGACACCGTGCGCAAGGAGGTCCGGGCCCAGGTCACCGAGCGCGGTCTGGCCAGCAAGTCCGACCTCGACAAGCTCGAAGCCCGCATCGCCAGGCTCTTCGGCGCTGCGGCCAAGCCGGCCAAGGCGGCCGCCGGGAAGGTCGCCCGTCCCGCGAAGAAGGCCCCCGCCAAGAAGAAGGCGGCAGCCAAGAAGGCTCCGGCCAAGAAGGCTCCGGCCAAGAAGACAGCGGCCAAGAAGAAGGCGGCAGCCAAGAAGGCTCCTGCCCGCAAGGCGCCCGCCAAGAAGCGAGCCTGATCCCCTGGCTCGCCGTCGTCTCGACGCCGAGCTGGTCCGACGGGGCCTGGCACCCAGCCGTCAACAGGCCCAGGCCGACATCGGTGCGGGCCGGGTGACGGTGGGCGGCGCACCCGCCGAGAAGGCGGCGCGCCTCGTCGCGCCCGACGAGCCCATCGTCGTCCGTGGACCGCCCCCGCGGTTCGTCGGTCGCGGTGGGGACAAGCTCGACGCGGCGTTGGAGCGCTACGAGGTCGACGTGCGCGGGAAGCGTGCCTACGACATCGGCGCCTCCACAGGTGGGTTCACCGACGCACTCCTCCAGCGAGGAGCCAGCACCGTGGTAGCCGTCGACGTCGGCTATGGGCAGATGCACGAACGGCTCCGGTCCGACCCGCGGGTGGAGGTCCACGAGCGCACGAACGCCCGTGCGCTCAACCCAGGCGACCTCGGATCCCCGGCCGATGTGCTCGTGGCCGATCTCTCGTTCATCTCGCTTCGAACGGTTCTGCCGGCGATGCTGCGCCTGGTGGCGCCGTCGGCCGACCTCGTGCTCCTAGTCAAGCCGCAGTTCGAGGCGGGCCGCCAGGAAGCAGCGCGGGGCCGAGGCGTCATCACCGATCCAGCGATCTGGCGACGCGTCTTGGAGGAGGTCACTGCCGCGCTCACCGCGCTCGGAGCCGCCATCATGGGGGCCATGGCGTCCCCGCTCACCGGTGCTGACGGCAACGTGGAGTTCCTCGTGCACGCCCGCGCCGCACCGGCGAGACCGAGCGGGCCCGCTTCCGACCTCATCGATGCCGCCTTGATCGAGGCGGGGTCACGCGCATGAGTGCCATCGGCCTGGTGCTGCACCACGAGCGCGGGCAGGCGGCCGACCTGGCCCGAGAGCTCGCCACCTGGCTCCTGGCGTCCGGTCACGAGGTGCGTCTGCCCCACCCGGATGCCGAGCTGGCTGGCTTGGATGCCCACGGGTGCGCCGACGCCGACCTGGGCGACGGGCTCGACGTGGCGGTGAGCCTGGGTGGCGACGGCACGATGTTGCGCACCGTCGATCTGGTGGCCGGAGCCGGCGTGCCGATCCTCGGCGTGAACGTCGGGCAGCTCGGCTACCTCACCGACGTCGAGCCGGCTGGGGCGCAGGCGGCCCTCGAGCGATTCCTCGCCGGGGAGGGCAGCATCGAGGAGCGGATGCTGCTCAACGTGCACGTTGAGCCGGTCGAGGGCGAGGCGGCCGACCACCTGGCCTTCAACGAGGCAGTTCTGGAGAAGACGCCGATGGGTCACACGGTGCGCCTCGCCGTCGATGTCGACGGCGAGTTCTTCACCACCTACGCCGCCGACGGACTGATCGTGGCCACACCCACCGGCTCGACGGCCTACGCCTTCTCCGTGCGCGGCCCGATCGTCGCACCCCGGCACCGAGCCCAGCTGCTCATCCCCGTCTCACCCCACATGCTGTTCGACCGCACGCTGGTGCTCGAGCCCGAGGCTCGTCTGCGGCTCACCGTGCGAGGGCACCGTCCAGCCACTCTGAGCGTGGACGGACGCAACCTGGGCGAGCTGGGCGAAGGCGATGCCATCACCTGCACCGCGGCAGCGCGGTCCGCCCGACTCGTCACCTTCGGCCCCCGAGACTTCCTCCAGATCCTGAAGACCAAGTTCGGGCTGAACGATCGCCAGGGATGACCCGCTGATGCTGGTGGAGCTCGCCGTGCGAGACCTGGGCGTGATCGATGACCTGCACCTCGTGCTGGGTCCTGGCATGACCGCGCTCACGGGTGAGACCGGAGCGGGCAAGACCTTGGTGGTCGACGCCATCGAGCTCCTCGTCGGCGGTCGGGCTGATCCCGTGATCGTGCGGCAGGGGGCCGACGAAGCGTGGGTCGAGGGTCGCTTCGTCGCCGCCGCTTCCGACGGTGGTGAGGACATCGAGGTGGTGCTGGCTCGGGCCATCCCGGCCAACGGCCGCAGCCGCGCCTACGTCGACGGTCGGTTGGCCACGATCGCCGCCCTCGCCGAGTGGGGTGAGCGGCTCGTCGATCTGCACGGTCAGCACGCCCATCAGTCCCTTCTCTCGCCGACGGTGCAGCGCGGTTCCCTCGATCAGTTCGCCGGGGTCGATCTGGCACCGCTGTTCCACGCCCGGGCGCGGGTGCGGGAGCTGGACGAGCAGCTGGCCGCCCTCGGCGGCGACGAACGGGCACGCGCCCGTGAGATGGATCTGCTGCGATTCCAGGTCGACGAGCTTGCGTCAGCCGCGATCACCGGCCCCGACGAGGATCAGCACCTCGATGCCGAGGAGAGCGCCCTCGCTGACGCGGTGGCTCATCAGGAGGCGGCGGCGACGGCGGCTGGGGTGCTCACCGGTGACGGCGGGGCGACCGACGCGTTGGGCCTGGCCATCGCCTCCGTCGCGGGTCGTGCTCCCTTCGCGGCACAGGAGGACCGACTGCGCGCCCTGGCGGCCGAGCTGGCCGACGTGGCCTCGGAGGTGCGGGGCGTCGGAGAGGCGATCGCGGAGGACCCCGCTCGGCTCGATGCGGTCCGCGCCCGCCGCCAGCGCTTGCACGACCTGCGCCGCAAGTACGGCCAGACGCTGCAGGAGGTGTTGTCCTTCGCCGAGGAGGCAGGGGCTCGCCTGGCGGAGCTCGAGCAGCACGATCGGCGCGCCGCCGAGCTGGATGAGCACCGCGCCGCGGCGCTGCAGGCAGTCGCCTCCGCTGCTGGCGCAGTGGCGGCCGAGCGCCACAAGGCCGCACCGCTGCTCGCACGGGCGGTGCAGACCCACCTCGCCACCCTCGCCATGCCTCGGGCCGAAGTGGAGATCGCCGTCTCGGGCGACGGGCCCGCCGACGAGGTCACCATCCTGCTCACGGCCAACCCGGGCACCGCGCCGCTGCCCCTGGCCAAGGTGGCATCGGGCGGCGAGCTGGCGCGCACGATGCTGGCTCTGCGTCTCGTGCTCACGGCGGGCCCGCCCACGTTGATCTTCGACGAGGTCGACGCCGGCATCGGCGGTGAAGCGGCCGTAGCGGTCGGCCGGTCGCTGGCCGCTCTCGGCGCCGATCAGCAGGTGCTGGTCGTCACGCACCTGCCCCAGGTGGCGGCCTTCGCCCATGCGCATGTGCGTGTGACCAAGGAGACCGGCCAGGATCACACCGTGGCGCACATCGAGCAGCTCGACGACCCTGGCCGTGTCGCCGAGCTCTCACGGATGCTCTCTGGCCAGCCCGAGAGCCAGACGGCGCGTAACCACGCCGAAGAGCTGCTCGCCACGGCGAGCCTCGAGCGGGGAGCGAGTGGCTGATGCCCAAACCCGCACGCGACCCCGACAACCACACCGCGCTCGCGCGGATCGATCACCGCACCAAGCAGCTCGTGAAGCGCGTCCAACCCGGCGAGATCATGGTCATCGACCACGCCGACCTCGATCGAGTGGCCGCTGAGACCATCGTCGAGGCACAGGCTGGTGGCGTCATCAACGCCAGCTCGTCGATCAGCGGTCGCTACCCCAACCTCGGGCCATTGCTCATCTGTGCCGCTGGCATCCCTCTGATCGACAGCGTCGGCGTGGAGATCTTCGAGGCCGTCACGGAGGGCCAGGTCATCACGATCTCGGGCGGTGACGTGCTGATCGATGGTGCCGTCGTGGCCAGCGGAGCTCGTCAGAGCATGCAGCTGCTCGAGGATCGGATCGAGACGGCTCGGCAGTCGATGGGGGAGGAGCTCGAGCGCTTCGCCGAGAACACCCTGTCCTACCTGAGCCAAGAACGTCACCTCCTCCTCGACGAGCCCGACATCCCGCAGATCGATCTCGACATGAAGGACCGGCACGTCCTCATCGTCGTGCGCGGTGCCGAGTACAAGGACGACCTCGAGGCGCTGCGCCGCAGTGGATACCTCGGGGAGCTGCGTCCCCTCCTCGTCGGCGTCGATGGGGGAGCGGATGCGCTCCTCGAGATCGGCCACACCCCCGACCTCATCATCGGGGACATGGACTCTGTGTCGGAGCGTGCGCTGCGGTGCGGAGCCACCCTCGTGGTGCACGGCTATCAGGACGGCCGCGCCCCTGGGGCGAAGCGACTCGACGATCTGGGGCTCGAGCATGTGGTGTACGCCGCCGCGGGAACCAGCGAGGACATCGCGATGCTGCTCGCCTACGAGAAGGGTGCCGAGCTCATCGTTGCTGTGGGCACTCACAGCTCGATGGTGGAGTTCTTCGACAAGGGTCGCGCCGGCATGGCGTCGACGTTCCTCGTGCGAATGAAGGTCGGCCCCATCCTCGTCGACGCCAAAGGGGTGAGCCGCCTCTACCACCACACCGTTCGCAAGGGCGACCTCGCCCTCCTGGTGCTCTCCGCCATCTTCACCCTCGTCGTCATCATCCTCATCAGCGAGCCAGTTCGCCTCGTCCTGCGCGGCTACTGGCTCACCCTCACCTCCTAGGCCTCCCTCGTGATCAACCTCCGGTACCACATCGTCAGCATCACCGCGGTGTTCCTCGCGCTCGGGATCGGCCTCACCCTCGGGTCGTCGTTCCTCGACCGCGTCACGGTCGACACGTTAAAGCACCGGCTCGACAGCGTGCAGGACCGCGTCAACCAGACCGAGGCCGCCAACGGTGATCTGACGGGTCGCGTCGGCGCCCTCGAGAGGCGCGACAAGGCGCTCGGCGAGGAGATGCCCGAGCGCCTGCTCGGAGGGCACCTCGAGGGCGTGCCCGTCCTCGTCGTGGCCGCCCGCGGCACGGACGACAAGCTCGTGGCGGCCGCCGCCAGCTCGCTCGCCGCCTCGGGTGCGCAGGTCGCGGGCACCTGGTGGCTCACGGACAGCTGGACGCTCGACAACGACAACGAGGTGCGGGCGCTGGCGGGCGTCCTGGGTCTGAGCACCACCGATCCGGCTCGCCTCCGGCGCAACGGCGCGATTCGCATCGGTGAGCTGTTCGCGGAGGCGAGCAAGCCCGCCGTGCCCCAGCTCGACCCCGCGACGGGCAACCCGGTGATCCCGAGCATCGATCCCCGGCTGGTGCCCGTGCCGTCGAGCGAGCCTGCGCTGATCGCGAGCCTCAAGGACGCTGGGTTCATCGACTATCAGACCATCGGTTCCGGAGGGGACAGGGTCCTGCTGCCTGGGGTATCGGCCCGGTACCTGGTGGTCTCGGGCGCGCTGCCCACCTCCGGTCCGCAGCTGTTTGCTTCCTCACTCCTCGAGCAGATGGTGTCGACGGGGATCGCCCCGGTCGTGGCGGCCCAGGGTGCTGTCGATCTGCCGAAGACCGACAAGCCGATGTCAGACGACGATCGGCGCTCCACCTTCGTCGGACCGCTCCGCGAGGGCGAGCTCACTCGTGATCGCTTGAGCACGATCGACGACCTCGACACGGCCGCGGGGATGGCCGCACTCGTGCTCGCGCTCGAGGACCTCGGCATCCCGCGGGTGGGTCACTACGGGTCATCGTCCTCGGCCACGCGCCTGCTGCCGGCCGTGCCAAGCGGGTGAGCACGACCGACGACGCTGGCGTTGCGTCGGTCGTGGAGCGGGAACCGGATGATGGCCTCGCCCGCCACACCGCCACGATCTCATCGCTGAACCTCGTGTCGCGGATCACAGGGTTCGTTCGGATGCTCGTGGTGGCGGCGGTCCTCGGCACCACGTTCCTCGGCAACACCTATCAATCGGCGAACAGCATCCCGAACCTCGTGTTCGAGCTGTTCGCGGCGGGCGCGCTGCAGGCGGTGCTCGTGCCGACCATCGTCGAGGCGCTGGCCCGGCGGGGCCGGGAGGATGCTCAGCGCGTGGCCGGGCTCGTGCTCGGGTCGCTGCTGCTCGCAATGGGGTTGGTCCTCGTGGTTGGCCTCGCCCTCGCACCGCTCATCGCCCGTGCCCTGTTCGCCGGTTCACCGGCCGGGCCGGATCAGGTTCGGCTCGGCACCGTGTTCCTCTGGCTGTTCCTGCCCCAGGTGGTGTTCTACGCCGCCGGGCTCGTGGCCACCGCCGTCCTCAACGCCGACGACCACTTCGCGGTGCCGGCCTTCGCTCCGGTGATCAACAACGTCATCGTGACGGCCGCCTATGTCGGGTTCTGGATGCTGCGTCACGGGGCAGAGCCCTCACTGCACCTGCGCCCGATCGAGGTGGTCGTGCTGGCCGGTGGCACGACCCTCGGGGTGATCGCGTTCACCACGGCCCCGGTGCTCGCGGCGCGCCGGCGCGGCTTCAGCCTGCGCCCGCGGTTCGACCGCCGGAGCAAGGAGCTGGCCCAGTTCTGGCGTCAGGGCGCGTGGGCCGCCGGGTACCTGGCGCTCACCCAGGCCCTGCTCGTCACGGTGCTGGTCCTGGCCAACCGGGTCGAGGGCGGTGTCGTGGCCTACCAGCTCGGGTTCACCTTCTTCCTCCTTCCCCACGCGCTCGTCGCCATCCCGGTGTTCACCGCCCTCTTCCCGGGGATGGCCAGGGCCGCGCTGGCGGGCGACGACGCGGGGTACACGGGTCTCGTCGGCCGTGGGCTCACCACGATCACGCTGTTGGTGCTGCCCGCCACGGCCGCGCTCGTGGCGCTGGCCCAGCCGCTTGCTCGCCTCACGCTGTTCGGACACAGCGACGCCGGCACCCATCAGGTGGCGCTGGCCACCGCCGCGTTCGCGCCCGGGCTGCTGCCGTATGGAGCCTTCCTGCTGCTCACCCGCGCCGCGTACGCCCGGACCGACGCCCGCCTGCCTGCACTGGTGAACCTGCTGGCGACCGTTGTGGGGATCGCGGCGATGATCACCGCCGCCGTCGTGCTGCACGGCGATGCGCGCATCGCCGGACTGGCGGCAGCACACAGCGCGACCTACCTGATCGCCGCGGTCGTTCTCGCTGTGCTGCTGCGCCGAGGGGTCGCACGCCCCAGCGGCTTCGTGCCGGTGCGGGCGATGGCGGTGGCGACACCGGCCGCAGTCGTGGCGAGCGCGGTGATGGCGGCGGCGGCCGCAGCCGTGGGCGGCTCGGGTCGCCTCGGGGCGCTCCTCGAGCTCACGGTCGCCGGTGGCACTGGTCTGGCGGTCTACGTCGGGCTCCTCTGGATCGGGCGAGTCGGGGATGTGCGTCGGCTGCTCACAGAAGCGTCCCGCCGTGGCTGAGCGCCGGGTCCTGGAGCTCCTCGGTCCGTCGACCGGCGGCATCCGACAGCACGTCGCCCAGCTCGTGCGGTCCCTGCCGGAGATGGGGTGGCAGACCTCATTGGCCGGCCCTGCGGGCGTGGGAGCCGGCATCGATCTGCCCCCGGTGGCGGTCGTGCCGGTGCCGTCGGGTCCGAACCCCGGCGCGTTGCTGCGAGCCCGCGCTGCACTGCGTCCCCTCGCTGGGCGCGCCGATCTGGTCCACGCCCACGGCCTGAAGGCGGGCTGGATCGCGGCGCTCGGGTCTGGGGGAGCGCCGGTGGTGGTCACCGTGCACAACCTCGTGCTCGACGAAGCGGCTGGACGATCTGCGAGGGTTCTCCGCCTGCTCGAGGGGTGGCTGCCAGCGCGGGTCGACGCCGTCATCGCGGTCTCTGATGAGATCGCGGCCCGCTTCGGCGGACCGAGCGAGACGGTGCGCGTGGTGCCGCCGGCGGGGCCGCCTCCCCAACCGACCCGCGATCGCGCTGAGGTCCGTCGCTCACTCGGCGTGCCTGCCGACGCCCCGCTGGTCGTCTCTGTCGCCCGATTGCACCCCCAGAAGGACCTCGTCACCCTCGTGCGGGCCGCGGAGGTCCTTCGCCTGGACGTGCCCGGGGTTCGGGTGGTCATCGTCGGCGAGGGGCCGCTCGAGCGCGAGCTGCGGGCCCTGGTCGACGACCGCGGGCTGGCCGACACGGTCTTGCTCGTGGGCCCCAGCCCGAACGCCGCCAACCAGATGGCGGCCGCCGATGCCGTGGTCGTCACCTCGCTCTGGGAGTCGGGGCCTCTCGTCGCGGCTGAGGCACTCCTGCTCGGTCGTCCGCTCGTGTCGACACCGGTCGGCTTCGTTCCGAAGCTCGTGGACGACGGCGTGTCTGGGCGCCTGGTGCCGGTGGGAGACGCTGAGGCGGTGGCCCGCGCGCTGGGCGCGGCGCTGCATGATCCCGAGGGGTCGGCGCGGATGGCGGCGCATGGCCGGCACCGAGCGCAGGAGCTGCTGGGCCCGCAGCGACTCGTCGCCGAGGTGGCCGCCGTGTACGAGTCGGTGCTGCAGCGTCGGGGGGCGTCACGATGAAGGGGGTCCCCGCGCGCCATGCTGTGCGTCCGATGCGCCGCTCCCTCCTCGCCTCTGTCGTGCTCGCCGTGGCGATCACCGGCCTCATCGCGCCAGCGGGGGCACAGGGCCAGGCCGGTCGTTCTGCCCGTCGCGTGGTCATCGTGTCGGTGCCGACGCTCACCTGGAGCACCGTCCAAGACCGGCGACCCCCAGCGATCATGCGACTGCTCGAGTCGAGCGCGGTGGCGTCCCTCAGCGTGCGCACGATCGGGCCCCGCACGAGCCTCGGTGAGGGCTACCTGACCCTCGGGGCAGGAAACCGGGCCACCGTGCGCCCCGAGTCCACCAACGCAGCCTTCGACCCCAACGACAACGTCGAGGGATCGACCGCGGCACTGGTGTACGAGCGGCGCACCGGTCAGCCCGCGTCGGCGGCGATCGTTCAGCTGGAGATCGTCGACATCCTCCGGAGCGCGACGCGATTGAAGTACGGCGCCGAACCTGGGTCGTTCGGCGACGCACTGAAGGGGAGCGGCAAGACCACTGCCGTCGTGGCCAACGGCGACAATCCAGTCGGTCGAGCGGTGGAGCCCCACCGTGAGGCAGCCCTGGCGGTGATGGATGGCGATGGGAAGGTCGCTGGGGGCTCAGTCGACGCCGGCCTGACCACCGTGGATCCGGCCGCACCCTTCGGCGTCCACGCCGACGCCGCTCTCGTCGCCGCCTCGTTCGACACCGCCCTGGCCGAGCACAACGTCGTCCTGGTCGAGGCGAGCGACTACGCGCGACTCGACCGCTACCGCCAGTTCATGACCGCGAAGGCGCAGGACGCGGCCGAGCAGCGGGCGCTCGCCGCCGCTGATCGTCTGGTGGCCCACGTGCTCGACCGAGTCGACCTCACCCGAGACGTCGTGGTGCTGCTCTCTCCGGTCGGGCCATCGGCGGGGGAGCGCCTCACCACGTTCGCGATCGCCGGACCTGGCTTCGAGCCGGGCTCCGCTCGCAGCGCGACGACGCGCCGCTCCGGGTTCGTCACGCTGCCCGATGTGGCGCCCACCATCTTGCGCTCGCTCGGGATCAAGGCCCCCGACTCGATGAGCGGAACCCTGATCAGCTCCGATGGGAGTGGCTCCCTCACGAGCGCCGACCTGGCGCGCATGACCCGCACCGACACGATCGCCCGGTTCCGGGACAGCATCGTCGGCCCGGTGAGCGTGGCGTTCATCGTCTTCCAAGTGCTCGTCTACGCGTTCGCTGTCCTCGCGATGACTGGCCGCCGACGCGGTCTCCGCCCCTACGTGGCCGCCGCTGCCCTCGAGGTGCTGGCCATGCCTCCCGTGGTGTTCCTCAGCGGGCTGGTGCACTACGACCGGCTCGGTGTCATCGGGTACACGGCGGCCGTGCTGGCGATCTCGGCCGGACTCGCCGCGATGGCGTGGTGGATCGGTCGCCGGCGCCTCCTGCTGGCCCCGGGGCTGCTCGTCGGGAGCACCCTCGCCATCCTCCTCCTCGACGTCGTCACTGGCGCTCACCTGCAGATCAACACCGCGTTCGGGTATTCGCCGATCGTCGCCGGACGGTTCGCCGGCTACGGCAACCTCGCGTTCGCTCTCGTGGCGATGGCGGCGATCGTGGTGGGCACGATGATCTGGGCGGCGCCTCGGTTGCACAAGCCTGACCTTCCGAGGATCGGCGTGCCGCTCGCCGCCACGGCAGTGCTGTTTGCCCTCGTCCTCGCCCTCGACGGCCTCCCGAGCTTCGGTTCTGACGTCGGGGGCGTGCTAGCCACGCTGCCGGCCTTCGCGGTGACCGCGCTGCTGCTGGCGGGGATCCGCATCAGCTGGCCGCGGGTGCTCGCCATCGGCTTCGCCAGTCTGGCGGCCGTCGCCGCGTTTGCCGCCGTCGACCTGTCCCGTCCCGAGGAGCAGCGCACCCACCTCGGTCGTTTCGCACAGCGCCTGGTCGACGGTGACGTGGGCACGATCCTGCAGCGCAAGGCTGAGGCGAACATCAGCCTCCTCACCTCCTCCGTGTGGACCTATGTCATCCCGGTGGCGCTGGCGTTCCTCGGCTTCTTGACCTGGCGGCGCAGCGGGTTCCTGCGGGAGCTGCAGCGCTCTGTGCCGGGCCTGCGGCCTTGTCTCGTCGGGGCGCTCGTCGCTGGCGTGCTCGGGTTCGCGCTGAACGACTCGGGCGTGGCCGTCCCGGCGATGATGTTCGGCATCCTGCTGCCGTACATCACTTGGCTGCTCATGCGCACCGCTGAGCCCGGGGCGCTGGCGCCCCCAGCCTGAGGGCTACCGTTCGCCGGTGGTCCTTGGATGGTTCGTAGCTGGTGCGGGCGCCGCGGTCTTGGTCTGGGCCCTGCTCAAGGATGCGTTCGGCGCGCCCGTCTTCACTCGTGTGAACGTGGCTGGCCGGCCTGTTCCCACTGGCTCGGGCGTGGTGATCATGGTGGGCGCCTTGGCTGTGGAGGGCGTGGCACGCCTCGCTGACGCAGGGGGCATCGATCTCCCGTCGGGGACCAGTCGAGGCCGCTACCTTGCCGTGCTGCTCGGCCTCGGCATGGCCCTGCTGGGGCTGCTCGACGACCTCGGCGGGGTGGGGGAGAGCGGTGGCTTTCGCGGTCACCTCCTCGCGCTTCGTCGGGGTCGGCTCACGACGGGCGCCGTGAAGCTGTTCGGGGGGGCGGCGCTCGCCATCACCGTGGTGAGCGTCATCGAGCCAGGCGCGTTCGGACGGCTGCTGGCTGACAGCGCGCTGGTGGCCTTGGCCGCCAACCTCGCCAACCTTCTCGACCGAGCCCCCGGACGCGTCACGAAGTCGGGGCTGGTCGCCTTCGGGGTGCTCCTCGTCGCCACCGGCATGTCGCACGAGCTGGCGGGGGTGGCGGTGGTCGTGGGCGGCGCCGCGGGGCTGCTCTGGCCCGATCTCCGGGAGCGCCTGATGCTGGGTGATGCGGGCGCCAACGCGCTTGGCGCCGTGCTGGGGCTGGGGGTGGTGGTGGCCTGCGCACCCGACACCCGAACCATGCTGCTCGTGGTGGTGATCGCTCTGAACCTCATCAGCGAGGTCGTCTCCTTCAGTCGCGTGATCGAGCGGGTTCCGCCTCTGCGGATGCTCGATCGGCTGGGACGGCGCACCTGACCCAGCCCCTCCGCGGCGCTGGTGTCCGGGCGCGGTATGGTGCTCTCCCGTGACTGCGACGAACGTTCCGCACGCGGAGGCCCCCCGATGACCAAGCACATCTTCGTCACGGGGGGTGTGGCGTCCTCGCTGGGCAAGGGCATCACGGCTTCTTCGCTCGGACGGCTCCTGAAGTCGCGTGGGCTGCGCGTCACGATGCAGAAGCTCGACCCCTACATCAACGTCGATCCGGGCACGATGAACCCCTTCGAGCACGGCGAGGTGTTCGTCACCGACGACGGCGGCGAGACCGACCTCGACCTCGGTCACTACGAGCGGTTCATCGACGAGAACCTCACCCGCGACTCGAATGCCACCACCGGATCGATCTACTCGTCGGTGCTCGCCGCCGAGCGTCGAGGCGACTACCTCGGCAAGACCGTTCAGGTGATCCCGCACATCACCGATGAGATCAAGCGGCGCATCACCCGCCTGGCCGGGGACGCGGTCGACGTCGTCATCACCGAGGTCGGCGGCACCGTGGGCGACATCGAGATCCTCCCGTTCCTCGAGGCCATCCGACAGTTTCGCCTCGACGTCGGCCGCGACAACGTGTGCTACGTCCACGTCACGCTGGCCCCGATGATCGTGTCGGAGCAGAAGACCAAGCCGACCCAGCACTCCGTCACCGAGCTGCGCGGCCGTGGGATCCAGCCCGACGCCATCGTGGTGCGCAGTGAGAAGCCGCTCGCCGAGGGCCTCAAGCGCAAGATCTCCAACCTCTGCGACGTGCCCATCGACGCCGTCGTCAACGCCACCGATGCGCGGAACCTCTACGAGATCCCGCTTGTGCTCCACGAGGAGGGGCTCGACGCGGTGGTGTGCAAGCTGCTCCAGCTCGGCGATGTCGATCCCGACCTCTCCGAGTGGGAGATCCTGGTCGACAAGATCGAGTCGGCCGATCGCCAGGTGCGCGTCGGGATCATCGGCAAGTACGTGAGCCTCCAGGACGCGTACCTCTCCGTGGCGGAAGCGCTGAAGCACGGTGGGTTCCACCATGGCGCCAACATCGAGATCGACTGGATCCAGGCTGAGGACGTGGAAGGCCTGCTGGCCGAAGGCCGTCTGCGCGACCTCGACGGCATCGTCATCCCTGGCGGATTCGGCGAGCGGGGCACGGAGGGCAAGATCGCCGCAGCTGGCTACGCCCGCGAGTACGGGATTCCTTGCCTGGGCCTGTGCCTCGGCCTGCAGATGATGACGATCGACTACGCCCGCAACGTGCTCGGCCTGGCCGGCGCCAACTCCAGCGAGCTCGACCCCACCACGCCGCACCCCGTGATCGACCTCATGGACACGCAGCGCGGGGTCACCGACATGGGGGGCACGATGCGCCTCGGCGCCTATGTCGCGCAGCTCGACGAGGGCTCGAAGGTGGCCGAGGCCTACGGCACCACGGTGGTGTCGGAGCGACATCGACACCGCTACGAGTTCAACCCCCGGTACAAGGCCCGCTTCGATGACAGCCCCTTCTGGTGCTCTGGCACCTCGCCCGACGGGCGGCTGGTGGAGTTCATCGAGCTGCGCGACCACCCGTTCTGGGTCGGCACGCAGGCCCATCCCGAGCTCAAGAGCCGACCCACTCGCCCCGCCCCGCTCTTTCGTGAGTTCGTGGGAGCGTCTCTGGCGCGGGCCGAGGGTCGGTCACCCCACCTCTTCGACCTCGATGCCGAGCGATCCGCGGCGGCAGCCTCCTAGTGCCGTTCACGAAGGTCGCGGACACGCAGGTCCACCGCGGCTTCCGGTTCACGGTCAACCAGGTGCGGTACCGGGCAGACGACGGCACCGAGTTCGATCGGGACGTCGTGCGCCATCCGGGAGCCGTGGCGGTCGTCCCGCTGCACGACGATGACACGGTGACCCTCGTCCGGCAGTTCCGGGCCGCCCTCGACGGCGATCTCCTCGAGCTGCCGGCGGGGCTGCGAGACGTCCCCGGTGAGTCCGATCAGCGCACTGCCGAACGGGAGCTGATCGAGGAGGTCGGCCTGGCGGCGGACCACTTCGAGCCGCTCGTCACGTTCCATAACTCGCCGGGCTTCTGTGACGAGACCGTCGGCGTGTTCCTGGCGACAGGGCTGCACCCCGTCGACGACGACCGGCAGGGCATCGAGGAGCAGCACATGACCGTCGAGCGCCTGCCGCTCCACGACACCCTCGCCATGATCGCCGACGGCCGCATCACCGATGCCAAGACGATCATCGGCCTGACCCTCACGGCCGGTCGCCGCACGGGGTGACGGTGGACGCACTCGACCCGGTGACCGCCGAGGAGGTGCCGTTCCCACCCGAGGCCGAGGATCTGCTGCTGTGGCTGGCCGCCGAGCGCGGTCGGGCCGCCAACACCCTGAGCGCCTACCGCAGAGACCTGCGGTCGTACGCAGCATGGCTGGCCGTCCGCGGCGTGGCGCTCACCGCCGTCACGGAGGCCGACGTGATCGCCTACATCACCGAACTGCGCTCGCGGGACCTGGCTCCAGCGTCGGTGGCTCGCTCGATGGTCCCGGTGCGGGCCGTGCACCGGTTCCTGACCGCAGAAGGCCGCGTCACCGTCGATCCCGCCGCCCACGTCGAGCGGCCGCGCGTCCCCCGAGGGCTGCCCAAAGCGCTGAGCGAGGAAGAGGTCGGACGGCTGCTGCTCGCCCCGATCGGCGATGGGCCGGTGGCGCGGCGCGACCGAGCGCTGCTCGAGGTGCTCTACGGCACCGGGGTGCGGGTGTCAGAGCTGGTCGGTCTCTCGCTTGGCGACGTCGACCTCGACGCCTCCCTCCTCCGAGCGTTCGGGAAGGGGAGCAAGGAGCGCATCGTGCCCATCGGGGACCATGCCACTCGAGCGCTGGTCGCGTGGCTCGGGGATGCCGGTCGCCCGCTGCTTGCGCCTGAGCAGTGGCGTCGTCGGGGCGACGCAGAGGCGATCTTCCTCGGCCAGCGCGGGGGCCGTCTCACACGGCAGGGCGCATGGGACATCCTCCGCCGTCACGGCGAAGGGCTGGGGCTGGCCGGTCGACTCAGCCCACACGTCCTGCGTCATTCGTGTGCAACGCACATGCTCGACCACGGTGCTGACATCAGGGTGGTGCAGGAGCTGCTCGGGCACGCGTCGATCAACACCACGCAGATCTACACGCTCGTGGCCACGGAGCGACTTTGGGAGGTGTACCGGGCGGCGCACCCGCGGGCGACGACAGGCGGGTAGCCTCTTGAGGTGGCTGACCAGACGATCCCCTCAACAGTGCGCGGCCACTTGACCGCCGAGCGCGACCACCTGACCGCGCAGATCGACTCTCTTGACCCCGGTCGAAGTGACAGTCAGGTCGATGACAACTTCGCCGATTCGGGGCAGGTGGCCGCCGAGCAGGGCGAGAACCAGGCCCTCGCGGCCCAGCTCCGCAACGAGCTCGACGAGGTGGAGCGGGCTTTGGCCAAGCTCGACGACGGCACGTATGGGCGCTGCGAGACCTGTGGTGAGCCGATCGCGCCGGACCGGCTCGAGGCCATGCCGGCCGCCCGGTTCTGCATCGACCACGCCTAGCGAGCCGTCGATGGGCGGAGCGACGCACCTCGTGCGCCGGTTCTTCGGTTCGCTGCGACCCGGCGGCCCGTCCCGCGTCGACCAGACCTGGGTCGACGAGCAGCTGCTTCCCGCTGAACGGGCGCTCTGGGCGCGCATGTCCGGGCCCGACCGGCGCCACGCCGCGATGGTGGCCCGTGAGGTGGAGCGCGCCCTCGGGCACGAGGCCGCTCGCCCGATCCTGGCCGCAGCCCTGCTGCACGACGTCGGCAAGATCGAGTCTGGTCTTCGCACCTACGGACGAGTGGTGGCCACCCTCTCAGGCAAGGTGGCCGGGCCTGAGATGGCGCAGGTGTGGCGGACGCAGCGCGGCTTCGCCCGCAAGGTCGGGCTGTACCTCCTGCACGCGGAGCTCGGCGCGGATCTCCTTGCGCTGGCTGGCAGCGACCCGTTGACCGTCGCCTGGACCCGCGAGCACCACCTCCATGAGGACGCCTGGACCGTGCCCGCCGATCTGGGCAACGTCCTCAAGGCCGCCGACAACGACTGACCCACTGCTTCTGTGTGCACGGAACCACGCATGGCGTGGTTCCGTGCACACAGAACTGGTCGGGGGGGGTCAGCGGGGGAGGAGGCCGACGGCCTCGCGGGCCCGGTCCAGCGTGACCTGGGCCACGGCTCGGGCTTTGTCGGCGCCCTTGGTGACCAGGTCGGCGAGGGCGGGGCCGTCGTCGACCAGCTCGTGGTAGCGATCCTGCACAGGGCGCAGCACCTCGATCACCGCGGCGGCCGTGTCGGTCTTGAGTGGGCCGTACTGGGTGTACTGGCTGGCCAGCGCCTCGGGATCGGTGTCGGTAGCCGCCGCCAGGATGCCCAGCAGGTTCGACACGCCCGGTTTGGTGGCGGGGTCGTAGCGCACCTCGCCGTCGTTGTCGGTGACGGCCCGCTTGAACTTCCGCTCGATGTCCTTCGGGTCGTCGAGCATGAGCACCGTGCCCTGCGGTGAGTCGATCGACTTCGACATCTTGCGCGTGGGCTCTTGGAGGTCCATCACCCGAGCCGCCACCTTGGGGATGTCGGGGGAGGGCACGGTAAACGTCGGCCCGTAGCGGCTGTTGAAGCGCTCGGCGGCATCGCGCGTGAGCTCGAGGTGCTGGCGCTGGTCGTCGCCCACCGGCACTCGGTCGGTGTCGTAGAGCAGGATGTCGGCCGCCATCAGGGCGGGGTAGGTGAACAGCCCCGCAGACACGAACTCCTGGCGCTCGGACTTCTCCTTGAACTGCGTCATGCGACGGAGCTCACCCATCGACACGGTGCACTCCATGAGCCACGCCAGCTCGGAGTGCTCGGCGACGTGGCTCTGCACGAACAGCGTGCAGGCATCGGGGTCGAGCCCGCTGGCCACGTAGAGCGCGGCGGTCTCGAGGGTGCGGCGCCGGAGGGCAGCCGGATCCTGGGGCACCGTGATGGCGTGGAGGTCGACGATGCAGAAGTAGGACGTGCTCGTGGACTGGTCGGTGGCGAACCGACGCAGGGCGCCGAGGTACGTTCCGAGGGTGAGCTCGCCGGAGGGCTGGATGCCAGAGAAGACGCGGGGCACAGCGGGCGATCGTAGGCGTCCCGGCCCGCGACCCCGAACGGCTTCCCCAAACCACACCGATGTGATTACCATTGGCGCGATGTCCTATGAGGTCACCACGCCGGTGTTCGAAGGCCCCTTCGACCTACTGCTGCACCTCATCCTGCGCGAGCAGGTGGAGCTCTACGACATCTCGCTCACGAAGATCGTCGACGCCTACATCGCCCAGCTCGATGCCATGGAGCGGTTCAGCCTGGATGTGGCCACCGAGTTCCTGCTGATCGCGGCCACCCTGATCGAGCTGAAGACCCGGCGCCTCCTCCCCGGCGACGACGACCTCGACCTCGACGACGAGCTGGCGCTGTGGTCCGAGCGCGACCTCCTGCTCACCCGCCTGGTGGAGTGCAAGACCTTCAAAGACGCCGCCGTGGCCCTGCAGCGCCTCGCCAGTGACGCCGGTCGCTCCTATCCCCGCGTGGCCGGCCCCGACGATCGCTTCCTCGCGCTCACCCCGGATCTGCTGGCGGGTGTCACCCCCAACGACGTGCGGCTGGCGTTCCTGCGTGCGGTCACGCCCAAGGCCCAGGTGCGGATCGACCTCGAGCACGTCGCTCCAATCCGCGCCTCGGTGGCCGAGGCGGTGGTCGAGCTCCTCGAGGAACTCCCCCTCGTCGGCCGGATCTCGTTCCGGGCCCTCACCGGGGACCTCGTCGAGCGACTCGACGTCGTCGTACGCTTCCTCGCCATCCTCGAGCTCTTCAAGCAGGGCTTCGTCGATCTCGACCAGCCTCGCAGCTTCGGTGAGATCGAGATCATCTGGCTCGGGCGGGATCGGTCCGAGCTGGAGGAGCTGGCTGGCGTCGACGCCTACGATGGCTGACCAGATGTCCGACACCCAGCTTCAGGAGACACGCAGGGCCATCGAGGCGGTGCTGATGGTCGCCGAGCTGCCCGTCGAGCCGCAGCTGCTCGCCCAGCTCCTCGAGGTGCCCGTCGCGCAGATCGGCGCCGTGTGCGCCGAGCTCGCCGCCGAGTACGAAGCCACCGATCGCGGGTTCACGCTCGTGCAGGTCGCCGGCGGTTGGCGCTACCAGAGCCACGCCGATCTGGCGCCCTACGTCGAGCGGTTCGTGCTCGAGGGGCAATCGGCCCGCTTGTCGGGCGCCGCTCTCGAGACCCTCGCCATCGTCGCCTACAAGCAGCCGGTCTCTCGGGCGCAGGTGGCGGCGATTCGCGGCGTCAACGTCGACGGCGTGATGCGTACCCTCCAGCAGCGCGGCTTCATCGGCGAGGTCGGCAAGGACCCAGGCCCGGGCCAGGCCGTGCTGTTCGGCACCACGGCGCTATTCCTTGAGCGCATCGGCGTCAACACCCTCGATGAGCTACCGCCGCTGGCGGAGTTCGTGCCCGGTGCTGACGTGGTCGAGCACCTCGAGGCGGGGCTGCGGCCGCCGCCCGGTCCCACGCTCAGCGAGCGGCTCGACGAGATCGAGGCCACCAACGCCGTGCGCAGGCCAATCGTCGACGCCGAGCCCTTCGACGCCGAGCCATTCGAGGAACAGGCCCTCCGCGACGAGGCTCTCGACGACGAGGAGGGTTAGTGCCCCTCGCGGGCGATGAGGACGTCGGTCATGACGATGCCGGTCATGAGGATGGCGTCCGGCTGCAGAAGGTGCTGGCCCAGGCCGGCCTGGGTAGCCGTCGGGTCTGTGAGGACCTCATCGAGCGACGACGGGTGCGCGTGAACGGCGAGGTCGCCGTGCTCGGCCGACGAGTCGACGTCGATGCCGACGTGGTCGAGGTCGATGGGGCGCAGATCGGTGTCCGGCCCGGCCTCGTCCACTACGTGCTCAACAAGCCCCGTGGCGTCATCACCACTGCCTCCGACACCCACGGTCGCCCCACGGTCGTCGACCTCGTGCCCGACGAGCCGCGCGTCTTCCCGGTGGGTCGCCTCGACGGCGACTCCGAGGGCCTGCTCCTGCTCACCAACGACGGCGATCTCGCCCACCGGCTCACCCACCCGAGCTATGGGGTCGACAAGGAGTACCTCGTCGAGGTTGACGGCGACCCGCACCGGGGCATCGTCCGCCGATTGCGTGAGGGCGTCGAGCTCGACGATGGGATCACTGCGCCGGCCAAGGTGGCGGTGCTCGGCGACCGGTTGCTGCGCATCACGCTCCACGAGGGACGCAACCGTCAGATCCGCCGGATGTGCGAGGCCGTCGGCACCCCGGTGGTGCGCCTGGTGCGCACCCGCATCGGGTCGCTCACCGACCGCACCCTCGGCCCGGGTGAATGGCGGGCGCTCACCCAAGACGAGGTGCGGGCGCTGGAACGGGCCACCGTCACCAAGCGACCGCGCGGATAGCCTCCCCCCTCGTGTCTGCAGCGCTCCGAGCCCTTCGTGGGGCCACCACCGTCGACGTCGACGAAGAGGCACACGTCCACGAACGGGTCGCCACCTTGCTCGAGGAGATGTGCGAGCGCAACGACGTCCACCACGACGACATCGTCAGCATCCTCTTCACGGCCACCGACGACATCCACTCGGCCTTCCCTGCCGCGGGCGCCCGCACGCTCGGTCTGGGCGACGTGCCGTTGATCTGCGCCCGGGAGCTCGACGTCGTGGGCGGCACGGAACGGTGCATCCGGGTGCTCATGCACCTCACGACGTCGCGCACGCGGGCAGAGATGCGTCACGTCTACCTCGAGGGTGCGGTCGGCCTGCGCGACGACCTGCCATGATGCGCGCTCCGGGCGTCGCTTCGCTCCTGCCTCCGCACGTGCCTCCCGGCGACCGGCAAAGCCGGATCACCTCCGGCTTCTTGACGAGATGAGTGCTCAGCGTCGTGCAGGGATCGTCGGCACCGGCCTCATCGGTGGCTCGATCGGGCTGGCCCTGCGCCGCCGCGGCTGGCACGTCACTGGGTA
>JBKJIE010000008.1:0-19915 GCA_046598715.1 Acidimicrobiales bacterium
CCATCGCCGTCTACATCGCCGTCTGGTACGGCATCTACATCACCAAGTAGCGAGGCGCTCTCCTTCGATGTTCACGACCGGATCCAAGTGGTTCTTCGGGCTAGGGCTCGTCAGCCTCGCGCTCGCGGCCGCCTACGGCTGGAGCACGGGCGGCAACGGCCTGGGGCCAGTCACCGCGGGCTACAAGGGCGGCGTAGGCGACCACCTCGGCTACACGCTGCTCGTGTCGATCGGCCTCGCCGCCGTCTTCCTCGGCCTGGTGGCCGTCGCCACTCGTGACGCCGCCCCCTCGGCCCTTGCGGAGCTGGCCGGCACCGACGTCGCACCGATGATCAGCCCCCCGGCCCGCCCCGCCTACTGGCCCATCGTGGGTGCCTTCGGTGCCTCACTCGTGGTGCTCGGCCTGGTCATCTCCAACGTGCTGTTCATCATCGGGTTCTTCGTGCTCCTGGCCTCCACGGTGGAGTGGATGGTGCTGGCCTGGTCCGACCGCGCCACGGGCGATCCTGAGACGAACCGCCTGGTGCGCAACCGCGTCATGGGCCCCTTCGAGGTGCCGCTGGCCGGTGTGCTGATCGTGGGCGGCACCGTCGCCGCCTTCTCCCGCATCCTGCTGACCTCCTCGGAGATCGGTGCCGTCGGCGTCGCCACCGCCCTGGGGCTCTCCATCCTCGCCATCGGCACCCTGATCGCCACCAAGCCCCGTCTCTCTCCCAACGTCGTCGCCGGGCTCCTCGCCCTGTGCGCGGTGGGTGTCGTCGCCGCGGGTGTGGCCTCCGCCGCACGCGGCGAGCGCTTCATCGAGCCCCACGAGCAGACGCGGGGCGACGGCGGCTTGCAGCCTCACATCCCCGCGGGCACCAACCCGGCCACCACCACCACGACTGCGGCAGGCTGATGTCGTCTCCCACCGAACCGGCCGCCCGAGGAGCCCGCATGTTCCGCCGCTACCGCCTCGCCGTTGTGGCCCCCCTGTTCCTCGCGCTCTCCGCCTGTGCCGAGAAGGCCCCGCTCACCACCCTCGAGCCAAAGGGTCCCAAGGCTCGAGCGATCGACAACCTCGTCAACCCCGTCTTCCTGATCGCCGGTGTCGTCTTCGTGCTGGTGCAGGGCGGCGTGCTGTTCCTGGCGTGGCGGTTCCGGAAGCGCAAGGACGACGACGGCAGCCTGCCCACGCAGACCCACGGCAACTTCAAGCTCGAGATCGGCTGGACGATCCTGCCGGCCCTGCTGCTCGCCGGCGTCGGTGGTGCCTCGGTGCTCACCTTGCTCGACCTCGAGCACAAGCCGGCCGACTCGCAGCACATCACGGTGATCGGCCAGCAGTGGTGGTGGGAGTACCGCTACGACGTCGACGGTGACGGTAAGGACGACATCGTCACCGCCAACGATCTCGTGATCCCCGCCGGCAAGGCGGTCAGCCTCACCATCACGTCGCGCGACGTCATCCACTCCTTCTGGATCCCCGGCCTCAACGGCAAGCGCGATGCCGTCCCCGGTCGCGAGCACCCGCTGCAGATCCAGGCCGACGAGCCTGGCATCTACCGTGGCCAGTGCACGGAGTTCTGTGGTCTGTCCCACGGCTACATGCGCATGCGAGTGGTCGCGCTGTCGGCAGCCGACTACACCGCATGGCAGGACAACCAGCTGGAGGGCGCCAAGGTGCCCACCGATGCGCTGGCCAAGCAGGGCATGGACACCTTCCGCACCTCCTGTAGTGGCTGCCACCTCGTGCGCGGCGCGGGCGGCAACGAGGACCTCTACAAGGGCACGGCGCAGGTGTCGGGCGCGGCTCCCAACCTCACCCACTTCGCCAGCCGCGGCATCTTCGCCGGCGGTGTGTACGACATCTGGGTCGATCAGAACGGCAACCGTGAGATCGACTTCGCCGAGCGCGGCAAGCAGTTCAACGTCCCCGACATCGAGGCGTGGCTCCGCAACCCGCCCGGTCGCAAGCCGATGTACCCCAAGGGGAGCCGTGGCATGCCCAACCTCAACCTGACCGACGAGCAGATCAAGTCGCTCGTCGCCTACCTCGAGACGCTGGAGTAGCGGAGACATGGCGATCGTCGAGCGACCCTCTGATGTGCTGGCGCTGCCCTCGGGTGGTGCGCTCACCCACGAACCCCTCGGGATCTTCACCCGGCCGCGGGCCAAGACGGGCTGGCGCGCGTGGGTCAGCACCGTTGACCACAAGAAGATCGGCATCATGTACGGCGCCTCGGCGTTGTTCTTCCTGATGATCGGCGGCTTCGAGGCCCTGGCCATCCGGGCCCAGCTCGCCGCCCCCGGCCAGAAGCTGCTCTCGGCCGACCTCTACAACCAGGTCTTCACGATGCACGGCATCACGATGATCTTCCTGGTCGTGATGCCGATGGGCGCAGCGTTCATGAACTACCTGATCCCGTTGCAGATCGGGGCCCGCGACGTCGCCTTCCCCCGTCTCAACGCGCTCAGCTTCTGGACGTTCCTCTTCGGTGGCATCTTCCTCAACACGTCGTGGTTCCTCGGCGGTGGCGCAGACGGCGGCTGGTTCGCCTACGCCCCCAACACCGGCGTGATCTTCTCGCCGAGCCACGGCATGGACTTTTACGCCCTCGGCCTGCAGATCACGGGCATCGCCTCCCTCGTCGGTGGCATCAACCTGGTGGTCACCTGCCTGAACATGCGTGCGCCGGGCATGACGCTCATGAAGATGCCGGTGTTCACGTGGATGAGCCTCGTCACGCAGGTGCTGCTCGTGTTCGCCGTGCCGGTGATCTCGGTGGCGCTCTTCCTGCTCACCTTCGACCGACTCTTCGGTGCCAACTTCTTCAACGTGTCGCAAGGTGCCGACCCACTGCTGTGGGAGCACCTGTTCTGGATCTTCGGGCACCCGGAGGTCTACATCCTGATCTTGCCCGCCTTCGGCATCGTGTCGGAGATCATCCCGGTGTTCTCCCGCAAGCCGATCTTCGGCTACCCGTTCATGGTGTTCTCGGGCATCGCCATCGGCTTCATGGGCTGGGGCGTGTGGGCCCACCACATGTTCGCCTCGGGTCTCGGGCCCATCTCCGTGGCCGCCTTCTCGGTGTCCACGATGTTCATCGCGGTGCCCACCGGCGTGAAGATCCTCAACTGGATGGCCACGATGTGGGGCGGCAAGCTCACGTTTGCCACCCCCATGTTGTTCTCGATGGGCCTCGTCGCCATGTTCACGATCGGCGGCCTCTCGGGCGTGACGCACGCCGTCGCCCCGGCGGACACGCAGCAGACCGACACCTATTACATCGTCGCCCACTTCCACTACGTGATCTTCGGTGGCGCGCTGTTCGGGTTCCTCGGTGGCTTCTACTTCTGGTGGCCGAAGGTGTTCGGCTACATGCTCAACGAGAAGCTCGGCAAGGTGCACTTCTGGCTCACGCTCGTGGGCTTCAACCTCACGTTCGGACCGATGCACATCCTCGGCCTTCAGGGCATGAGCCGCCGGATCCAGACGTACCGTGCCGGCTACGGCTTCGAGTTCTGGAACATGGTGTCGAGCATCGGCGCCCTCGTCATCTTCGTGGCGTTCCTCGTCTTCGCCTACAACATCCTGTACTCGAAGCGACGCGCCCGCTTCTTGCCGCCGCCGGGCCCCGACCCGTGGGACGCCCGCAGCCTCGAGTGGAGCATCCCCTCGCCGGTGCCGGAGCACAACTTCGACGATCCGCCCGTGGTCACCCAGCTCGACGACTTCTGGCACCGCAAGTACGCGGAGGACGAGCAAGGGCTCCTCGTGCGGATCGCCAGCGCCGAAGAGGTCGCCATGCCCGGCGACGGCTCGCGCGCTCATCTGCCGGCCCCGTCCTACTTCCCGATCCTGCTCGCCGCTGGACTGCCGCTCATCGCCTACGGCCTCATCTTCAACCTGGCCATCTCAGCGGTGGGCGGTGCGATGGCGCTGGCCGGCTTCGTCGGCTGGGCCCTCGAGCCCGCCGACGACATCGACCTGCCGCCCCACGGGCACGACGGTGGTCCCGACCACGGTGGTGACGACGACGGCACTGCCAGCGCCGTCGCAGAGGCACCCGACACGGATGGGCCCGCGATCGAGGAGGAGGTGACCGTCGGTGACTGACACCACCGTGCACGTCCCCACGTCGGTCCACGATGAGCCCGGCCATGGTCACGCCACCGCCACCGGCATCTCCAACGAGAAGCTGGCCATGTGGGTGTTCCTCGGGTCCGACTGCCTGCTCTTCGGTGGTCTGATCTCCACCTACCTGCTCCTGCGGCACCGCAGCGTGCACGGCCTCGGCCCGAAGGACGTCTACGACATCCCCTTCACGTCCGTCAGCTCGTTCGTGCTGCTCATGAGCTCGCTCACCATGGCCCTGGCCGTGGCCGCCATCGTGCGGGGCGACGTCCGTCGCAACCGGGCGTGGCTCGCCACCACGGCGATGCTCGGCGCCGTCTTCATCGGCGGGCAGGTCTACGAGTTCACGACCTTCTACCGGGAGGGCCTCGGCTACACCACGAACATCTTCGGGTCGGCCTTCTACACGCTCACCGGCTTCCACGGCGTGCACGTGAGCGTCGGCATCATCATGTTGATGTCGTTGCTCGTGATGTCGCTGCGCGGCAACCTCGGCCCCGAGAAGGCCGAGGCCGTGGAGATCGTCGGCCTCTACTGGCACTTCGTCGACATCGTGTGGATCTTGATCTTCACCATCGTCTACCTCATCCCCTAGGACGCGCCGATGACCACCACCACCGTCTCGACCGCTGCGGAGCACGAGGTCGACGAGACCGTCCACGATCACCCCACCGATGCGAAGTACGTGAAGATCGCCATCATCCTGGCCGTGATCACGGCCGCTGAGGTATCCACCTACTTCTGGAAGAGTGCCGGCACCGGCATGCTCGTGATCGTGCTGTTCCCGATGATGATCGCCAAGTTCGCCATCGTCACCGGTTACTTCATGCACCTGAAGTACGACAACCCCCTCTTCAAGCGGGTCTTCGTGTTCGGTCTCATGCTGGCCACGGTCGTGTACATGGTCGCGCTGTTCACCTTTGCCTACTTCGACGACAGCTACCTCAGGTTCCTGAAGGGCTGAGGTGCTGACCACTCAGACCGCCGAGAAGGTCGACTTCTGGCGTTGGGTGCCGCACCCCGAGGTCTGGCTGCTCGTCGCGGGCGTCATCGGCCTGTACGTCTACGCGGCCCGGGTGATCGGGCCGAAGGCCGTCCCTGCCGGTACACCGGCGGTCACCCGCTCGCAGTGGCGATGGTTCGTGTTCGGCGTCATCTTGCTGTGGGCCGCTGCCGACTGGCCCGTCCACGACATCGGCGAGAACTACCTCTACTTCGTCCACATGATCCAGCACACCGTGCTGACCCTGGTGATGCCGCCGGTCATGCTGATGGCCACGCCTGAGTGGCTGGCCCGCCTCGTGCTCGGCACGGGCCGCGCTGATCGGTGGGTCCACAAGCTCGCTCGTCCGGTGGCGGCTGCCCTGGTCTTCAACAGCCTGGCCCTGCTCCTGCACGCCCAGTTCATCGTGAACACCGCCGCCACGAACGGGCTGTTCCACTACGGCGTCCACACCACCATCGTCACGGCAGCGTTCCTGCTGTGGCTGCCGGTGTGCGGTCCGCTCCCCGAGCTGCGGATCTCCGTCCCGGCCCAGATGATCTACCTGTTCGTGACCTCGCTGGTACCCACGGTGCCCGGTGCGTGGCTGATCTTCGCCGAGGGGGCCGTGTACCGCGTGTACGACATCCCCCAGCGCATGTTCGGCATCTCGGTCACCACCGACCAGCAGGTGGCCGGCGTCATCATGAAGCTCGGCGCCGGCACCTACCTCTGGGTGGTGATCACCTGGCTGTTCTTCAGCTGGTCGGCCCGCAACGAGCGTGCCGATCGGGAGGAGGCGAGGGCTGTGGGCCGAGCCCGGGCCGCCAAGGTCGCCGCGGCGGCGGCCGCCGAGCCTGCTGTCCTCACCTTCGACACGGTGCAAGAGGCGTTCGACCGCCACCCCGCGCCCGCAGTGGAGCAACCCCACCCCTGACGCCCCAACGTCACACAAGGGTCAACGGCGCGACGACAGCGGGCACCGCACTCGTGCGTGAGCGGACATTCGTGCGTGAGTGGGCCGTCGACGGTCGGTAGCGCACGAGTGCGATGCGGGTGCTCGTTGGCGGTTGTGCGTGAGCGGACATTCGTGCGTGAGTGGGCCGTCGACGCTCGTCGGCGCACGAGTGCGGTGCGGGCCACCTGGGCCCTGCGCGGCTACTCCCATCGGAACAGGCGGGTGGCCGCCACAGGCGCCAGGATCGCCCAGGCCGCGAGCACGAGCCACGCGTGGCCCGGCACCGGGGTGCCGGTGGTGAGCGTGCCCCGTACGGCCTCCGCGAGCGCGCCGCTCGGCAGCGCGCGGGCGAGGGCGCGCACGGGGCCGGGGAGCTCAGCGAGGGGGATGACCATGCCCGACAAGAGGAGCAGCACGAGGTACAGCCCGTTGGCGGCCGCCAGGGTGACGAGCGCCTTCAACGCGCCGGCCAGGCAGAGGCCGAGTCCTGCACAGGCCACCGTCCCGAGGACGACCGCCACCACGAACCCGGCACGAGGACTCGGGCCCCAGCCCAGCGCGAGCGCGATCAACCAGAGGGCGGCGATCTGGACCAGCTCCACGACGAGGATCGACAGGGTCTTGGCCGCGAGAAGGCGGGGTCGGCCCAGTGGGGTCGAGCCCAGGCGCTTCAGCACGCCGTACTCGCGCTCGAACCCGGTGGAGATGGCGAGGTTCACGAACGAGGTCGACAGCACGGCCAGCGCCAAGACGCCCGGTGCCAGGAACTTGATCGGCTCGCCCTTGATCGGGAGCACGTCCACGTTGGCGAAGAACACGAGGAGCAGGATCGGGATCCCGAGCGTCAACAGGAGCGACTCCCCGTTGCGGGCCAGCAGGGTCAGCTCGAGGCGCAGCTGAGCGAGCAGCGGTCTCATCGACGCCTGCCACTGCGCCCGCGAGGCCGCGCCGACTCTTCTGGTGACGCATTTGGTTGCTCAGCAACCGTTGGCGTCACCGGATCCGCGACGAGGCGCAGGAAGACGTCCTCGAGGCGCTGGCGACTGGCGCGCAGGTCGGCCAGGGGTAGGTCGTGCTCCGCCAGCCAGGCGGTGAGCGCCGCCACCAACGACGGCGAACCAGCGGCTGCTACGAGGTACTCGCCGGCGCTGACCTCGGTGACCGTCGCACCGAGGCGCACGCCGAGCGCAGCGACGGCGAGGCCCGGTGGAGCGCCGAAGCGCACCTCCTCATTGGCGGCTGATGACATCAGCGAGGCAGGGCTCCCGGCGGCGACGACAGAGCCTCGATCGAGGATCACCACGTGGTCGGCCAGCTTCTCGGCCTCGTCGAGGTCGTGGGTGGTGAGGAGCACGGTGACGCCGTCGTCGCGCAGGCCAGCCACCACCGCGCGGATGGCGAGCCGGCCCTGCGGGTCGACGCCCGAGCCTGGCTCATCGAGGAACGCCACCTGGGGTCGCCCGACGAGCGCGAGGGCAAGAGCGAGGCGCCGCTGCTCGCCGCCGGAGATCTGCCGCCAGGTGCGGCGCTCCTTGCCGCTGAGGCCCACTCGCTCCAGCAGCTCCGCCGGATCGAGCGCGTGGTCGTAGAGCGCGGCCGCGTGGCGCAGTGCCTCGCCGACCCGCACGCCCGGCCCGACCCCGCCTGACTGCAGCATCACGCCGACGCGATGGGTGAGGGCGGCGTGGTCGGCGACGGGGTCGAGGCCGGTCACGCGGGTGCGCCCGTCATCAGGGCGGCGGAACCCCTCCAGCACCTCGACCGTGGTCGTCTTCCCGGCGCCGTTGGGTCCGAGGATCGCCGTGATCTGGCCGGCCTGCGCCTCGAAGGAGATGGCGTCGACGGCGACGACGTCGCCATAGCGCACCGTGAGCTCGTCCACCTCCACCGCAGCCATCGGGCCGACGCTACCGAGCCCGCGGGATCACCCCGAAGTCGGCCACCGGAGAGGCCGATGGTCGCCCGTCGCTCTCGAGCGGCCACAATGGCCTTGGGCCACTGGTGTGATCCCCTCGATGTGGCCCTCGGCTAAGGGTCCTGTCGAGCGTCGCGCCAGTGGCTCGTCCCATCTCCTGTGGGGGGTTGGGGCATGGGGGCAGGCTGGGCGCGCGTTGGTGCCCCGAACGTTGGGCGCTGTGGGGTTTGGGGCATGGGGGGTCGCTGGGCGCGCGTTGGTGCCCCGGCCGTTGGGCCCTGTGGGGGTTTGGGGCATGGGGGCCGGCTGGGCGCGCGTTGGTGCCCCGAACGTTGGGCGCTGTGGGGGTTTGGGGCATGGGGGGTCGCTGGGCGCGCGCTGTTGCCCCCAACGTTGGCCCGCTGGCTCAGCGGGTGGCGGCCAGCGCCTTGCCGAAGGCGGCGAGCGCGGCGTCGATCTCGGCCGCGCTCACCACGAGGGGCGGCATCCAGCGGATGACGGTGCCGAAGGTGCCCGCGTTCATGAGGATGAGGTGGCCGTCGTCGAGGCAGTGGCGCAGCACGGCCGCCACCCGCCCAGCGTCGGACAGCTCGCTCGCCACCATCAGGCCCGGACCACGCACGTCGACGAGGCCTGGGTCCTCGTCGGCCAGCGCGCGCAGGCCGGCGCGCAGCTGCTCGCCGCGGGCCTGCACCACGTCGAGGAACCCGGGCTCGGTCAAGACATCGATCGTGGCGATTGCAGCGGCGCAACCGATGGGGTTGCCCCCGTAGGTGCCACCGTGACTTCCCGTGGGCCAGCGGGCCATGAGCTCGGCCGATGCGCCCACGGCCGAGATCGGGAACCCGGAGGCCAAGCCCTTGGCCATCACGACGACGTCGGGGTGCACGCCATGCTGGGTGACGTTGAACATCGTGCCGGTGCGCCCGAAGCCGCTCTGCACTTCGTCGGCCACGAAGAGGATGCCGTGCTCGCGACAGATGGCCTCGATGCCGGCCAGGAACGCGGTGGGCGCGGGCAGGTAGCCGCCCTCACCGAGGACAGGCTCGATGAGGATGGCGGCCGTCTCCGCGGGTGCGGTCTGGCTCAGCAGCAGCAGCCGAAGCGCATCGAGGCACGCCTCGACCTCGCCGTCGTGCGCAGGGAACGGCGCCACGAACACGCCCGACGGCAAGGGTGCGTGCCCGGCCCGGTACACCGTCTTCGAGGTGGTCATGGCCATGGCCAGGTGGGTGCGTCCGTGGAAGCTCCCCTGGAACACGATCACGTTGGGTCGACCGGTGGCTTGCTTGGCCAGCTTCACCGCGGCCTCGGTGGCCTCAGCGCCGGAGTTGGCGAAGAAGAAGCTGTCGATGCCCTCCGGCGCGATCGCGGCGAGCCGGCCGGCCAGCTCAGCGAGTCGGGGGTGGCGGTACACGTTCACCTGCGCGTGGATGAACAGCGCCGCCTGCGCGGCGATGGCCTCCACCACGTGCGGGTGGCAGTGGCCGGTGCTGGTGACGGCGATGCCGCTCGAGAAGTCGAGGTACTCCTGGCCGTCGGTGGTGGTGACGATGCACCCGCGCCCGGAGGCCACCTCGAGGTCGGTCACCCGAAACCAAACGCTCGCCACATGGTCCTCAGCCACAGTGCCCCCCGTGGATCGAATCTGACGACCAACCTACCCACGGGGCACCGCTACCGTCTTGGCCATGCTCGACATCCGCCGCCTCCGCAACGAACCCGACGCCGTGCGCGCCGGGCTCTCCCGGAGGGGTGGCGACGCCGCCGCTCACCTCGATCGCATCCTCGAGCTCGACGCAACGCAACGGGCCCTGGGCGCCCAGCGCGACGACATCCGTGCTCGCATCAACGCGGTGTCGAAGGGCGTCGGGCGACTGCGCAACGAGGGGGATGTCACCGGCGCCGAAGCGCTCATGGCCGAGAGCCGCGCGCTGGGCGACGAGGAGAAGACGCTCGATGTCGAGGCCACTCGGCTCGGTGAGGAGGTGCGCGACCTGCTCCTGCGCACGCCCAACATCCCATCGGTCGATTGCCCCGATGGCGCCAACGAGACCGACAACGTCGTGCTCCGCGTCGAGGGCTACGACCCCGACAGCTACGCGGCGCACCAGCGCGTGCCCCACTGGGACATCGGTACCGAGCTGGGCATCCTCGACAGCGAGCGGGCCGCCAAGATCTCTGGGTCGATGTTCACGATGTACCGCGGCTGGGGTGCCCGTCTCCTTCGGGCCATGGTGCAGCTCAGCCTCGACCGCAACGCCGACGCCTACGAGGAGATCCGGCCGCCCACCCTCGTACGCACCGACACCATGATCTCCACCGGCCACCTCCCGAAGTTCGAGGAGGAGGCATACCACATGGAGCGCGACGACCTCTGGGCCATCCCCACCGCCGAGGTGCCGCTCACGTCGCTCCACCGAGACGAGGTCCTCTCCGAGGCCGATCTGCCGCTGCGCTACACCGCGCACACCTCCTGCTTCCGGCGCGAGGCGGGGGCGGCGGGCCGCGACACGCGCGGCCTGCTGCGCGTCCACGAGTTCGACAAGGTCGAGCTGCTGGCTGTCGCGGCCAACGAAGCCCAGGCCATCGCCTGCCAAGAGGACGTGCTCGCGCGCAGCGAGGCGATTCTCACCGACCTCGGCCTGCCCTACCGGATCCTCGACCTATGCGCTGGTGACGTCGGTGCGTCGGCCGCTCGCACCTGGGACATCGAGGCCTACGCGCCGGGCTGCGACATGTGGCTCGAGGTCAGCTCCGTGTCGTGGTTCAGCGACTACCAAGCCCGCCGCGCCAACATCCGGTTCCGCTCCACGGGCACCAAGGGCACCGAGTTCTGCCACACGGTCAACGGCTCGGCCATGGGCTGGCCTCGAACGGTGGCTGCCTATCTTGAGACGCATCGCCTCCCCGACGGCTCGGTGGCCGTCGTCGAGTGCCTACGGCCCTACCTGGGTGGGGTCGCCACGATCACCCGCCGGGACCACGCGTAAACGCCGCGGTCGGCCGAAAGCGACCGCAGCACCCGTTGCACGCATAGTGCGCACCCCCCCGTGGCCTGCGAATCGGAGCACTACATTGCGGCGACCGCAGTCGCCTTGAGGAGCTCCGATGCACAAGTTCTGGTCGTCGCTGGCCGTCAACCTCGGCAAGCACGCTGGGATCGTCTCGATCGTCGGACTCGTGATCACCGTCGTGCTCGGCCTGGGCATCACGAAGCTCGAGTTCGCCACCGGCCAGGACAGCTACCTGAACAAGAACGAGGCGGTCTACAAGGACAGCGTCGCCTATCAAGACCTCTTCGGAGGCCAGGCCATGCTCACGCTCGTGAGCGTCGACAAGGGCACCATCGTTGACCTCTTCACCCCGGAGAACGTGGCCAAGTGGGAGGCGATCGACACCGAGATGCGCGGTGGCGGTCCGCTGATCGCCAACATCGTCACGCCCCTCACCGCCATGCAGTTCAACCAGGATCTCGTGATCCCTGCGTCGGGCAACCCGATCGAAGGGGTGGCGGCCAAGATCCTCCTCGCCGCCAGCCAGCGCGACCCCAGCCCCCAGGGAAAGGCTGCTCGCGACGCGTCGTCGGTGCAGACGCTCCAGCGCATCAACGCCATCCCGGCGGAGCGCCGGGTCATCGGCGATCCGGAGTGGAACGACTTCCTCATCCACGACAACGACGGCACGATCCGCAAGGCCCTGCGACCGTTCTTCCCCGACGATCACCACGCGCAGATGGTCGTGCGCCTCCCCGGCAACCAGGACATCAAGTCGGAGGGCAAGGGCGCGGACTTCGTGCAGGCGGCCACCGCCGACCTCGCCTTCCCCGGCGCCCGGGTCACCACCACGGGCGCGCCGGTCCTGCTCCGCGACATCAACGACTACCTCACCGGCGGCATGCTGACCCTGGGCGCGATCGCGATCGGGCTGATGGTGATCATCCTGCTCGTGGCCTTCGACGTGCGCTGGCGCCTGCTGCCCCTCGCCGTCATCCTCCTCGGAGTGATCTGGGCCTTCGGGCTGGCCGGCTATCTGGGCATCCCGCTCACCATCGTCACCATCGCCGGCCTGCCCGTGATGCTCGGCGTGGGCATCGACTACGCGATCCAGATGCACGCGCGCGTAGAAGAGGAGGTGATCATCGACCGGGAGGAGCACCCCATCCAGGAGACGGCGCGCAATCTCGGACCTGCGCTGCTGGTCGTCACCTTCGACGCCGTGTTCGCCTTCCTCGCGCTGCGCTTCGCCAAGGTGCCGATGATCCGCGACTTCGGTCTGCTGCTCGCTGTGGGGATCATCGCCATCTGCATGTGCAGCATCTTCGTGCCGCTCGCCGCCCTCGGAATCCGCGAGTTCAAGTCGCCCACGAAGGGGCGCGACTACCGGGAGGGGCCGCTCGGCAGCCTGGTCGTGTGGCTCAGCGGGCTGCCGATGAAGCTGGCGCCGGCCCTCGTCGTGGCGAGCATCGTCATCTTCCTCGGCGGCGTGCTGGTCGAGGACAAGCTCACCTTGCAGACCGATCCGATCCAGTGGGTGAACCAGAAGAGCCAGGTCATCAAGGACCTCGACGTGCTCACCGCCGAGACGGGTTCGTCGAGCGAGCTCGGCATGTTCTTCCGGTCCGATCAGGTGTTCAGCGACGAGACGGTCGGCTTCATCCATCACTTCGCGAGCTCCCAGATCGGTGAGCACCCGAAGGAGCTGCTGACGGCGTCGAGCATCGTCACCACGGTCAGCTATCTGATGGAGATCCCCGGTGGGTCGGATGTCCCCCCGACGGGGGAGGAGGTGCGCGCCGCCTTCGAGGTGGCCCCGCGCGACATCCAGCTCTCGACGGCGAACATCGACAAGGGTGCCCTCAACCTCATCTTCCGCACCGGCGGGAGCGGTCTCGAGGAGCGGGCCAAGGTCGTGCGAGAGATCCGAACCACGGTCAAGCCCCCGGCGGGCATCACGGCCACTCCGTCGGGACTCGCCGTCGTGGGCGTCGGTCTCCTCGACAACCTCGAGGCCAACCGCATCCTGCTCACCTACCTGGCGATCCTCTTCGTCTTCCTCTTCCTCGCGGCCCGGCTCCGCAGCGTGGTGCGGTCGCTGCTGTCGCTCGTTCCGGTGCTGATCGCCGTGGGCGCGGCATCGTTGGTGGCGTTCACCCTCAGCCTGAAGCTCAGCCCGATGACCGCGGTCGGCGGCCCCTTGGTGGTGGCCGTCTGCACGGAGTTCACGTCGCTCATCCTGTTGCGGTTCGTGGAGGAGCGGAAGCGGGGTCTCGAGCCGAGGAGAGCGATCACCGTCACCGCGGCACGCACGGGCCGGGCCTTCATCGTGTCGGCCATGACCGCAACCGTTGGCGTGGCTGTGATCGCCACGTCGTCGCTGCCGCTGCTGCGCGACTTCGGGATCATCGTGGCCCTCAACGTCGTGGTGGCCCTGCTCAGCGCCCTCGTCATCCTGCCGCCGATGCTCGTGTGGGCCGATCAGCGCAACTGGGTGTCTCGTGGTCTCGTGCCGCAGGACATCCTCGATGGCACGCGCCCCGGTGTTGGCGAATCGGCCACCACGCCCGTCTGATCCGGGAGGCGAGAGTTGGCACCAGTTGGGCCGTTTGACCCACATCCAGGGGTGGTCGCGGGCCAGTACGTTCGAGGTGTGGGGGACCTCGCGACACGTCCGACGTCGGTGGTGCTGGCCGACGACGATGACCGGTTCCGAGCGCTCGTCTCTGCTGTGCTGGCCGACGACGGCTACGTGGTGCTGGCGGAGGCCGTTGACGCGGAGTCGGCACGGGCAGCCGCGCACCGGCATCGCCCCGACGTCGTCATCCTCGATCTCGTGATGGACGGCTCCCGCGGCCTCAGCACCCTGCGCGAGATCCTTGCCGACGACCCCGACCAGGCGGTGCTGGTGATCTCCAGCCTCTTCGATCCGGTCATCGAGCAGGACGTGATCTCGCTCGGCGCCTGGTACCTCGAGAAGGCCGAGGGCCTCGAAGCACTCGAGCACTCACTCGATGGCATCGCCTCCATCTCGCGCCAGCACCACTGAGCTCGGAGCGGGTCGCCGCCGCCTCGCGTGCCACGATCAGCGGGTGGATCTCGAAGCGCTGCGCCAGGAGTACGAGACGACGCCACTCGATGTTGCCGACGTGGCCTCGACGCCGATCGCCGAGATCGAGCGCTGGCTGGCCCGCTGGTTGGAGGTGGCACCCAACGAGCCGACTGCGGTGGTGCTGGCCACGGCTGACGCCACCGGACGACCCACGGCTCGCAACGTGCTGCTCCGAGGGCTCGACGAGCGCGGGCTCACCTTCTTCACCGGGTACGAGAGCAAGAAGGGCCAGGACCTCACCGTCAACCCGCAGGCGACCCTGCTCTTCAGCTGGGTGCCGCTGCTGCGGCAGGTCCAGGTCGGCGGGAGCGTCGAGCGGATCGCCCCCGTGGAGAGCGACGCCTACTGGCTGACGAGGCCCCGCGGCAGCCAGGTGGCGGCCTGGGCGTCGGAGCAGTCGAGCGTGCTGCCCGATCGGGCCACGCTCGAGGCCCGCGTTGCCGATGCCACGGCCCGATTCGAGGGGGTGGACATCCCCCGCCCACCCGACTGGGGCGGTTTCCGCCTCGTTCCCGACACCGTGGAGCTCTGGCAGGGCCGCCCCAACCGACTGCACGATCGTCTTCGCTACCAGCATCCGGCCGGTCAGTCGGACGCGTGGGAGATCGTCCGGCTCAGCCCCTAGCCCAGAAGTTCTTGGGTCGTTTCGTCGCGGTCTTCGCGGCGCGATGACACAGGAGTCACCGTCGGCCAGGTTCGGGCCGCGGTGGCGAGGGCCTGGATGAGGTCCTCGCCATGTGGGATGGGGGCGTCGGCGGGAAGCTCGGCCCACAGGGGCACGCGGGATCGCACCCGCGGCGGCAGCTCGAGCTGCACGCCGCCTCCTGCGCATCGGTTCACGGCGTTGGAGCGGTGGACGCCCCGGAGCTCGGCGGGCACCTGGGCCAGGTCGTCGACGACCGCGTAGGTGGGCATGCCGGTGCGCAGGTGCGCCGCCACATGACCGGCGAGAACGCGGTTGGCGCCGCCGACCAGCAGCGTCGTCCACATCCCCTGCCGGCCGTAGCCGTGAATGGCCACGGCGACGTGCACGTGGTCGAGGAAGCGGGCCAGGGCGGGGGAGTCGTCCGGAGTGACCTCGACTGAGGGGATGTGCCAACGCAGCCCGACCGGTTGGCGCACGGCGTACAGCGACGACCCGCTCGCCTCGGCGGCGGCAGCGGCGATGCCGTCGGTGCCCTCCTCGAGGTTGCCGCCGTGGAAGGCCATGAAGCCGAACGTCGATCGGAGCGTGACGTCTTCTTCGACGCCGTCCTCGGCGAGCAGGTCGGCGAAGCGCCCCACTACGAGCGTCGGCGGGTGCGCACCCCGAACGTTGCCGTGAGCACGCCCGTGAGCGCCAGCGCGAGGAGGAATCCGATGCGGGTCGGTCCGACGTCGTTGACCCACCGGGCGATCGAGTCGGACCAGCCCGTGACGATCTCGACCGAGCGGGAGCCCGATCCCTTCCCCGCCCGCACCCGCATCTCGTACCAGCCGTAGTGGGCCAGGTAGGCGCCCGCCACCACGAGCAGCGCTCCGGATGCTCGGGTGACGTAGGGCAGGGCGCGCCGCAGCCAGTGCACGATGCTCTGTCGGGCCATCCCGAGGCTGACGGTCAGCGCCAGCAGCACGAGCGTCATGCCGAGCGAGTAGGCGACGAAGACGGCGAGGCTGGACAGCAGGTTCTCGCGCCTGAAGGTGCCGGCGACCGCTCCAGTGAACAACGGCAGCGCGCACGAGATCGATGCGATGGCATACGAGATGCCGAACACGAACATCGACTGACCGCTGCGCTCCCGTCCGCCGCGGTTGAGCTTCGGCAGCGACACCACCGGCTCGAACCCGCGCAGCATGGCGATGCCCAGCACGGCCAAGCCGACACCGATGACGATGGTCGCCCAGGGCGTCCACCGATCGACCGAGGCCGAGAGGTGGTAGATCGCCAACCCCACGATGCTGAACACCGTGAGGAAGCCGGCCGACACCGTGAGGCCGACACCGAGCGATCGGCCCACGCTGGCCCGCACGTCGCGGTCGTGGCCGTCGAGGCCGAGGAAGTAGCCGAGGTAGGCAGGCAGCATGGCGAACCCGCACGGGTTCACTGTGGCCAGCATCCCCGATCCAAAGGCGATGGCGAGCGGAGCGTTGATCACGGGTTGATGCCGAGCTTGTCGGACAGGAACGACCGCAGGCCGGCCGCGTCGAGCTGGCCGCTGTGGGTCGCCACGATCTTGCCGTCCGCGTCGAGCAGCACGGTGGTGGGCAGGACCGTGCCGCCGAGTGCGGTGATCACGGAGGCGTCCTTGTCTTGCGCGGTGCGGTAGGTGACGCCGGTGCGGGCGATGAGGGCCAGCGCCTCCTCGGGTCGATCCTGGAGGGCGAGCCCGAGGAAGGTCACCTGATCACCGAGCTCCTTGTGCACCTGTTCGAGGGCGGGCATCTCGGTGATGCACGGCACGCAGGTGGAGGCGAAGAAGTTCACGAGCACAGGTGTCCCCCGGAGCGATGACAGGGCCACCTTCTCGCCATTGAAGGTGGTGAAGGTGGCGCCGGTGGGATCTTCGGGTGTGAGCTGCAGCGTGTCGTCCGTGGCCGAGGCGTGGTTGTCGTCGCGCAGGAGCGCGTAGGTGCCCACTGCCGCCAGGAGGGCGAGGGTGGTGGACAGCGCGATGGCGCGCAACGAGAGTCGGGGAACCTCAGGCACGCCGATGACGGTATCGCCGGGTGCCTCCCCGCCACACGTCAGGACCCGGCGCGCATCGACCCGGCCACGGGGGCCGGGTCGATGCAGGAGGTGGACCGTGGGGCAGGCCGGGGGTCGGCGTCGGAGACCCGCACGACGGGGGGGTTCGTGCGGATCGCGCTGCCGTTGCCCCGGCCCGCCCGGGACGGTGACCTCAGCTCGGGGCCGCCGCCTCGCGGCCCCGAGCTTGATCTGTGGCCGAGCCGGCTCAAGCGCTCTTGTAGACGATGCGCTCGCGGAGGTGCTCGGGAACCGGGATGTCGAGGAACTGGTCCTCGGGGCGAGCGACCTTGGGGGGTCGACCCCGCCGGCGCTTGCTCTGGAGCACCCGGCCGTTGAGGAGCAGCTGTCCGCCCCACACGCCCCACGGCTCGCGCCGCTCGAGGGCGCCCTCGAGGCACTCGGCCATGACGGGGCACTTCGCGCAGACCTGCTTGGCCTTGGCGATGTCCTGCAGCTCCTCGGAGAAGAACAGGCCACTCATGGTGCCGGCCAGGTCGTTGCAGCGGGCCAGTGCCCACCAGTCCCTGTTGGGTCCGGTGGGCTGCAGGCCCCCAGGTTGGTCGAACTCGTACTCGTATCGCTCGGGCAACATCGCCCTGCCCCCTTGTTCGTTGGTGATCTCGGTGGATTGCTGGTGGGTGGTCGTCGGTGGTCGGTGGTGGTCGTCGGTGGTGGTCGTGGGTCCGGGGCCGGAGAACGAGAAAGGCCGCCGGGTGATCCCGGCGGCCTCTCGGAGGTTCTGCAACTCGCTGGCGGTTGCCTAGGGCGAGTGCTCCAAGAGGGGCCGGGTCGGGCGGTTCTTGCGGTCGAACACCATGAAGGTGGCCGGCTTGGCAATGGCGCCCTTGGTCCAGCTGGTGGACCCGTGGTTGCCGGACACCGGGTGCTGCGCGGTGACGCCATAGGTGGCGGCGAGCGCAGCGGGGTTGTGGCACGACGCAAGAGGTGCAGCCACGCGGACGCGCGCAGCACCGGCGGGGGCCAGCAGGCCTGCCATGGTGTGCGTGGTCTCCGTCATCACGGGGCTCCTCGGTGGGTTCGCGCTCGGGTCGGTGACTCGAGTGCAGGCATCGGACCACGATGGCGCCAGGGGAGTCAACCGCATTTACGACATTTTCTCGCGAGTACCTTGCCACCCATGGCCGCGTCGCCCGAGGCACCCTTGAGCGAGCTGGTGCCCCGCCCCACCGTGGGACGCACGTTCGAAGAGGCGCGGCGGGTGCGGCTCGGTGACGTCAGCCCCGGCGGTCGGCTGCGCCTCGACTCCGCCACCCGCTACCTCCAAGACCTCTCGGCCGACGACACCGCCGACGCGGCACTCCCCGACGCTGAGTCATGGGTGGTCCGCAAGACGGTCATCGAGGTGCGCTCGTTCCCCCGCTACCTCGAGGCGCTCGAGCTGGCCACGTGGTGCTCCGGCACAGGTAGTCATTGGGCGGAGCGGCGCATCAGCGTGGTGGGCGAGGCGGGCGGACGGATCGAGGCCGCCACCACATGGGTGCACGTCGATCCCGCCAGCGGGCGGCCCAAGCGGGTGCCAGCCAGCTTCGAGGCGCTCTACGGAGCCGCCTCAGGCGGACGCCGGATGAAGGCTCGCCTCGAGCACGGTGATCCGTCGCCCGATGCCCACGGGGTTCCGTGGGCGCTGCGCTTCACCGACTTCGATGTGCTGTCGCACGTCAACAACGCCGCCTATTGGGAGGCGGTGGAGGAGGCGCTGTCCGCGCGTCGCGAGCTTCGGGCGCCGCTGCGAGCGGAGGTGGAGCACCGCAGTGCCATCGAGCGAGGAGCCGCCGTCGAGCTCGTCGTTGTCGATGTGGGCGACGGGCTGCACGCTTGGGTGGTCGCTGACGGCGCCGTCGCCGCGTCAGCCCGCGTGCTTCCGCTCCGCAGACCCCGGACCTGAGCCCGGTCAGACGAGGTGGTAGTGCAGGGTGCCGGCCTCGTCGCGAGACTCCGCCTGTCCGATGGCCCGCAGGTGCTCGAGGTGGGCGTAGGTCTCGCTCTCGGCCATCTGGCCCCAGGAGCGCTCCCGGAACAGGCGCTTCGAAAGCTCCTCGACGCTTGCCGACCCCAGCTCGCTCGTGGCCGTGCGCAGCGTCTCGAGGCGCTCCTGGTGGTGGTCGTGGATCTCCTTGGCCCGCCCGGCGAGATCCGGGAACGGATGGCCGTGGGCGGGCAGCACCAGGCCGACGCCCTCGAGGGCAGCCACCTTGTCGAGCGAGGTGAAGAACGCGGTGAGCGGGTCGGCTCCGGCGACGAGCCCCGAGATGTGCGGCGTGATGGTGGGCAAGACGTGGTCGCCCGAGAGCACGACGCCCTCGGTGGGATCGTAGAGGCAGAGGTGGTCGTTCGTGTGCCCGGGGGTGTGCAGCGACACCCACTCACGGCCGGCGAGCGTGATCACCTCGGCGTCGTCGACGCGCCTGGTGGGCGCGGGCGTGCGCACGAACCGCTTCATCGCGATGCGGCCGAACCCGAACTTCAGTCGACGCGAGAGGGGCGGCTTGAAGGTGGAGTCGGTGCGCCACGGCATCGCGCGCCCCCACGGGGCCGGCGTGGGTTCGTCGTCGGCCACTTCGTCCTCCGCGGGGTCGAACCACGTGCGGAAGCTCTGGTGGGTGACGACCTCAGCGCCGTAGGTGTCGCGCATGCGGCCGGCACCACCGAAGTGGTCGGGGTGCGAGTGCGTGACGACAACGGTGTGCACGTGCTTCGGCTTGTACCCCGCCTGCTTCAGACGATCGACGAGCGCTCGCCACGACGTCGGGCCCGGCAGGCCCGGATCGACGATGGCCACGCCGCGCTCGTCCTGGAGGAAGTAGCAGTTCACGTGGCCGAGGCCAGGCAGGGAGATGGGCAGCTGCGAGCGCAGGATGCCCGGTGCCACCTCGGTCACGTCGGTCGACGCCGGCTCCTGCTCCTGGCGCCTGGGCCGCGGTGCCTCTGGGGTGCGCTCCACCCTCAGGAACCTACTTGACCGGTTGGTCAAGTGCCCCGTCGGTGGCGGGGCTGGGCTTGAACACGTTCGCCCGGTACCAGCGGAGCTCTTCGATCGACTCGCGGATGTCGTCGAGGGCGCGGTGGGCGGTGGCCTTGCGCGGCAC
>JBKJIE010000084.1:0-1907 GCA_046598715.1 Acidimicrobiales bacterium
GTGATCGTGCTCACCAACCGCGGCAACGTGTTCTGCGCGGGGGCCAACCTGGCCGAGCGCTCGTCCGACGAGGCGCCCGCCGCGGTGCGGAGCCCGCAGGACCTGTTCGGCCGCTTCGCTCGCTCGTCGAAGCCCTACGTGGGTCGCATCGCCGGGCACTGCGTGGCGGGCGGCATGGGCCTGGCTGCCGCGATGGACATCTCCATCGCGATCGACGACTCCAAGTTCGGGTTCACCGAGGTGCGCGTCGGCGTGGCGCCCGCCGTGATCTCAGTGGTGTGCCTCCCGAAGCTGCGCACCGCCGACGCGCGCAGCGCCTTCCTGCGCGGCAACCGCTTTCCCGCCACCGAGGCAGTCCGTATGGGCCTCATCAACGCCGCCGTGCCCGCCGACCAGCTCGATGCCGAAGTCGACGCCGTCGTGACCGACCTCCTCGCCGGTGGACCCGACGCCATCGCCGCGGCCAAGCAGCTCCTGCGGGAGGTGCCCGGCCTGCCGGTGGACGAGGCCTTCCAACGCACCGGCGAGCTGTCGGCCCGCCTGTTCACCACCGACGAAGCCCGCGAGGGCATGACCGCCTTCCTCGAGAAGCGCCCGGCCGCATGGGTGCGTCCGGGACCCCACCAAGGAGCCTGACGAATGCGCACCGCCATCACCGACATGTTCGGCATCGACCTGCCGATCCTCGCCTTCAGCCACTGCCGCGACGTCGTCGCCGCGGTCACCAAGGCAGGAGGGATGGGCGTGCTCGGCTCGGTCGCCCACTCGCCTGAGCAGCTCGAGGTCGACCTCGCCTGGATCGAGGCCGAGGTGGGCGACCGGCCCTATGGCGTGGATCTCATCGTGCCCGCCAAGTACGCCGGGTCTGATGAAGGCGGCCTGTCGCTCGACGCCGTGCGCGACCTCATCCCCGCCGAGCACGTCGCCTTCGTCAACGACATCCTCAAGCGCTACGACGTGCCCGAGCTGCCCAGCGACGACGATCGCCCCACGGCCGGTGGCGGCCCTGTGCGTGACACGGGCAGCGGCATGATCTTCTCGGCCGAGCGCGCCGGGCCGCAGCTCGAGATCGCGCTGGCTCACCGCACCGCGCTGGTCGTAAACGCTCTCGGACCGCCCCCGGCCCACATGATCGAGCGCGCCAAGGAGGCCGGCCGGCTCATCGGTGCGCTGGCTGGCGCCGCGCAGCACGCGGAGCGGCACGTGAACGCGGGCGTCGACGTGATCGTGGCCCAGGGCTACGAGGCCGGTGGCCACACGGGTGAGATCGGCACGATGGTGCTGATCCCCGAGATCGTCGACGCCGTTGGCGACGTGCCGGTGCTCGGCGCCGGTGGGATCGGTCGCGGCCGCCAGATGGCTGCCGCGATGGCGCTGGGGGCGGCCGGCGTGTGGTGCGGTTCGGTGTGGCTCACGACGGAGGAAGCCGAGACGCATCCGGTGGTGAAGGAGAAGTTCCTCGCTGCGTCGTCAGCCGACACGGTCCGCTCGCGCTCCCGCACCGGCAAGCCGGCTCGGCAGCTGAAGTCAGCGTGGACCGAGGAGTGGGACGACCCGTCCACCCCGCAACCGCTCGGCATGCCGATCCAGCCCGTGCTCGTGAACGCGGCGCTCGACCGCATCGACCGTGCCGCCTACCGCAAGGGCTCGGGCGCCGAGCAGCTCGCGAACTACTTCGTAGGCCAGATCGTGGGCAGCATGAACACGACCAAGACGTCCGCGCAGGTCGTGTTCGACATGGTCGACGAGTTCATCGAGGCCACCCAGGCCCTCGCCCACCAGCTCGACACCTAAGCGGAGCCGCCGTCGATCTGCCGCATGATGGGCGGCCCTCGATGGGCATATGCGAGGCCTTTGAACGGCAGTAAGATCAATGTATGACTCCTCGCAAGCAACGGCTCACCGTC
>JBKJIE010000015.1:0-14368 GCA_046598715.1 Acidimicrobiales bacterium
GAGCTGGTCGATGTGGTCACCGCGTCCGACCTCGAAGCCGACGGGCTGATCGACGGGGCCACGGGCACCGCGGCGTGGTTGATGGCCCTGTTGGAGGTGAGCCGCCACACCGCGAACGAGTGGGTGCGCGTCGGTGCCGCCCTACAGGCCCTGCCGGAGATCCGGGCCGCGTTCGCCTCCGGGTCGTTGTCGTGGGATCAGGTCGCCCCGGCCACCCTCTACGCCACCCCTGCCACCGACGCGGACCTGGCCGGGGACCTGCCCGGGCACACCGCCGGACAGATCGCCGCGTTCGCGCGGCAGCATCGGGTGCGTTCGAAGCGTGACGGGCGGCGCACCCAGACCAACACGCGCTTCGGGTGGCGCCGCGACGACGAGCACGACGGGTACCGGTACCACGGGTTCCTCCCCGCCGACCAGGGTGCCCGGCTCAACGCCACCGTGGAGCGCGAAGCCGAACGCCTCGGCCCCGACACCGGCACCGGCACCGGCACCTGGGCCCCGTTCCCGCAGCGCGCCGCCCAGGCCCTGGTCGCGTTGGCCGATCAGACCGTCGCCGACGACTTGGACCCCCAAGGCGCGATCGTGGTCGTCCACGCCGACGCGGAGGTGATCGACGGCTTCGCGGAGGGCAACGGCACGATCGGCGACATCCCGATCGGCCGCCACTCGATCCTGCGCCTGCTCTGCGACAGCCAGGTCGAAGTCAACCTCCACAGCCCTGACGGGCGCACCATCGGCATCGGCCGCACCTCACAGGCCATACCCCGCTGGCTGCGCCGCCAGATCACCCAACGCGACGGCTCCTGCCGGTTCCCCGGCTGCGAACGAGCCATCCGCCACCGCCACCACATCACCTGGTGGAGCCGGGGCGGCCCCACCAACACAGACAACCTTGTTGGCCTCTGCTGGTGGCACCACCACTGCGTCCACGAAGGCGGCTGGACAATCACCGGCAACCCCGACACCGAGCTCACCTTCCGAAGCCCCCACGGACGCCAGCTCCACTCCAAACCCAAACCACTCCGAACCGACATCCGCCGACGCACCCTCGACCACACCACCCACCCACCACCCGCAGCCTGAGTCTGAACGCGACGTGCCCGGTCGGGCATCCTCAACGAGGTTCGGGGCACCAGCGCGCGGCTCCCGACGCTCCATGCCCCCACGCTGAGGCTCACGAGCAGTTGGGGTCGGCGCTCAGCACTGACGTGGCGTCGACCTCCATAAGTGGCCTCACTCAGCCTGACCCCTCACCGGTCTCGTCGCGTTGCCCGCACCGATGAAACGAGGAGCCCCGTGACCTGTCCGAGGTCGTGGCCCCCAGGTGCGGACTAGTCGCCGATGGTCTCGTCCGGCTTGGGTTCGTCGGGCGTGAGGGCCGCAGTTCCACCATCGTGTGCTTTCGCACTCTCCGGCTCGTGCTGGTCGGGCATGGTGTCTTCTGCTGCAGGCTGCTCGGCGGCGATCTCGCCCGCGTTCGGCTCGGCCGCCGTGTCGTCCGCCAGGGGATCGGCGACAGCTGGCCCGGCGGGGGGTGCACCGACTGCCGGGCCGGCGGTAGCGGCCTCGACGGCGACGGCGTCGTCGGGCCTGGACTCGACGTGCGCCGGGGCCGGTGATCCGACGGTGTCTGCGGGTGGAGTCTCCGGGTCGGGCTGGTCGGGATGCGTGTCCTCGGCAACGGTCTCAAGGGCGACGGTCTCGTCCGCCTTCGGCTCGTCGTGCGCGGGCTGCTCGGTGATGGTCGCGCTCTGCCTCGGCTCGTCGTGCGTCGGCGCGGTGGCATCGCCCTGCTTCGGCTTGTCCTGCTTGGCCTTGTCGAGCTTGGGCTTGGGCGGACGGCGGCGCTCGACCTTGGGGCGCGGTGCGCTGCGGTCGGGGGTGATCTCGAAGATGTGCGCGATCTTCGGGATGCGAGTGGCCAACCGGGCGATGGTGGCCTGCACGTCGGCGTGCAGCTCCTTGGGCAGCGAGGCGGGGATGACCTTGTCCCGCACCGGGGCGAAGGCGAGGGCATCGAGGACGGCGACCCAGCGCTCGGGGGCAGCCTCGGCCGTGAGGGCTTCACCGGCGCCTGCGGTGAGCCGGGCGGCGACCTCGGCGGGGAGCGGTGCGCCGGCCTTGGGGGGCCGGGAGCTGAGGCGGAGCGCGCGCACGATCCGGCCCACGTCGAGCGTCGCCGTGAGCTCAGCGAGCCACGATGCGTGCTCGGCATCGACCCGGGAGGTGAGCCCCTCCCTCAGAGCCTGAGCCAGCGCCCTGGACTCCTCATCTTTGGCGCCCGCATCGGCGGTCGACACCACAGAGCGAAGGTCACGGAGGTCGAGGTGCTCCAGATCCCGTTGGGCAGCCTCGGCACGATCGCGCCACTCGGCGGCCCGCACCTTCGGCACGAGCTTCTCGGCCATGTCGAGGAGCGGGCCAGCCGTGATGGCGGACTCGCCCGCCGCTGTGCGCTCGGCGTTCTGCTTCTCGATGGCCTGGCGGACGGCCGGAAGCCCACCGAGCACGACCTGCTCTGCGACGGGTCGCTGCTCCTCGGGGAGCGAGGCCAGGAGCGCCGTGCGATGGGCCTTGCCGGCCCGAAGGCGCTTGGCCTTGGGGCGGTCGACGACGGGCATGGGCGGCGGCTCGGGGCGGGTGCGGCGAGGCGGACGGTCGGCACCCTCACGGCGCTTCTGGTCCTGGCCGGCGCCGCGCTCGCCGCCGGTGGCACGGGGAGCGCCCTCTCGGCGCGCGCCGTCTCGCGGCGCACCGCTGCGCGGCGCACCGTCTCGGGGCCCGCCCTCATGGCGCGGACCATCCCGACGGGGGCCATCGCGGCGCGGCCCGTCACGGCCGGGGCCATCGCGGCGCGGCCCGCGCTCGTCACGAGAGCGGGAGGCCAGGGTGGTGGTGACGAGCGGCTCGTCCTTGCCGACCGGCGCGATCAGGGTGAGGAGCTCGGGCTCCTTGCGGGCGCCCTTCGTGGGCACGACGCCGGTGATCGAGATGCCGTCGACGAAGAACTCAGCATCGACGCGCAGCACGTCGCCCACCTTCGATCCACCGGGCAGGATGGCCGAGGGCACGGTTCCCTTGGGGGCCTTGGCCCCGGCGGCTCGCCAGGTCCAGGTGTCGTCGTCGCGCGAGCTCGTGAGCTCGATGTCGATCCTGCGGGGCATTGGAAGCTCGCTCCAGAGGCGGTCGTCCGAGGGCCCGCTCCGATGCGGGCCGTCTGGGGCAACCAACCGTACTCGGCGGTCCGAGGTACCCCCAATGCCCAGGCCGGGCCCCTCAGCGGCGAGCCCAGCCTCCCGGGCGCTCGACCAGCGCTACGAGGGCGGGAGGGAGGTCACCCACTGCAATGGCGGCGAGACTCGTCGCCTCAAGCACCTCGCGCAGCGCCACCCGTGTCGCGATCCACACCTGCTGGAGTGCTGCGGCGGCGCCCAGGTACGAGACATCCTCGGGTGGTAGCCCGTGGACGTCGGCCAGCGGGCCCTCGACGGCACGGATCACGTCGGCCACGCTGACCTCGGTGGCGGGACGGGCCAGCCAGTAGCCGCCCTCGGCGCCGCGCTGGCTGCCGACGAGGCCTGAGCGGCGGAGGTCAGCGAGGATCGTCTCGAGGAACCGCAGTGGGATCTGCTGGGCCGTGGCGATGGCCTCGCCTTTCATCGGCGCACGAACGCCATCGGCCCGGGCCTGCGCGGCCGCCAGCTCCGCGCCCGCCCGCACGGCGTAGTCGACCTTGGCTGTGATCCGCATGAGCGATCAGCCGACGCAGCTGGCGGCGAGGCTCGCGAGCGCTGTTGTGCGCCGGTGCTCTCGGAGGATGTTCAGGTCGCGCCCGTTGGTGACGTAGGCGAAGGACAGACCCGAGACCGGATCGGCCCATGCGATCTGGCCGGCGGCGCCGTTGTGGCCGAAGGTGGACGCCGACACCGTGCGGCCCATGCCCCGCAGGTTCGAGCGGCCGTCGTCGCCCGCCACGATGAGACCGCGGGTGCGGTTGGCGCTGTGACCGAGCATCGGATCGGGGTAGGTGTTGCGGACGACCGAGGTGACGTCGCTCAGCACGGCCGGGTCCCACAGGCCCTTGGGATCGTGGAGGAGGCCTTGGTAGAAGCAGGCCAGGCCCGCGGCGGTGGCCACCCCGCCGCCGCCGGGGATGCCCACGACGCGGGCGGCTTCGGAGCTGAGGCTCATCAGGGCATCGTCGGTGACCTCGCCCACGTCGATCGAGCGCACACCGAGGGCCGTCTCCAGCTCATCGGGCGTGGCCGGCTCACCACACAGCACGAGCGGCGCGAACTGATCCGCGTCTGGCTGGGCGCCGCCAAGCCGCAGATCGGTGATGCCGAGGGGTTCGAGCACGCGGCGGCGCACGGCGTCGGTGTGGTCCTCCCCGGTGATGGCATGGATGAGCTCTGCCAGCACCCAGTGGGCCGAGGTGGGGTGGTACTCGTACTGCGACCCGACGTCCCAGTTGAGGGTCCAGGAGGCGAATGCCTCGCGACGGCCCTCATGGGTGTCCCACTGCCGCGGTCCGAGCGGTGCCCGGGGGAACCCGGAGGTGTGCAGGAGCACGTGGTCGAGCGTGATGACGTCCTTGCCGTGCGACCCGAACTCGGGGATCACCTCCGCGATGCGTGTGGCGGGGTGGAGCGATCCCTCGCCCATGAGCTGCCAGATCACCGAGGCCACGACCGGCTTGGTAGCCGAGAAGATCGTGTAGTGCGTCGCCGGCGACGCATCCCCGAATGCTTCGTGCACGAGCACCTCACCGTCGAGGGCAAGGGCCAGCTGACACGACGGGAGCAGGCCGTCGTCCACGTCGCGGCGGGCGCGGGTGAGAAGAGCATCCACGGCGGAACGATCCAGGGCTGTCATCGGCGGGAGCCTAACGCTGCTATGCGCGCCCGATCTGAGGGGGTGTCATAGGCTGCGGCGATGACCGCGACGGTGTTGGCGTCGGAACCGCCGCTGCCCTTCGGCGAGCGGATCGAGCTACCCGGGCGCGGCACCACCTTCGCCCGAACGGTTGCCGGTCCGCCTGGAGCGCCTACGGTGGTCCTCCTGCACGGGTGGATCGCCAGCGGTGGCCTCAACTGGTTCAACGCCTTCGGTCCCTTGAGCGAGCGCTACTCGGTGGTGGCGCCCGATCTCCGGGGGCACGGCCGCGGCATCCGCAGCCGTCGCCGCTTCCGTCTGGCCGACTGCGCCGACGACGTGGCCTGCTTGCTCGAGCAGCTCGACACCGGTCCGGTCATCGCCGTGGGGTACTCGATGGGCGGTCCGGTGGCCCAGCTCCTCTGGCGCCGGCACCCTGAGGCGGTGGCCGGCCTGGTGTTCTGCGCCACTTCCGATCGCTTCGTCGCGGGCAGTCGAGAGCGCCTGATCTTCGGCACGATGATGGCCTCGGCGGCCGGCACCACCCGCACGGGTGCGTGGATCGGCCGCTCGCCGATGCTCCGATCGATGGCACCGGGCGGTTCCGCCACCCGCCCCACGAACCTGCGGGCGTGGGCGGCGGGGGAGATGCAACGCCACGACAAGGTGAAGCTGATGGAGGCCGGTCAGGCCATCGGCAGCTACAGCGCGCGCCGATGGATCGGTGAGATCGACGTGCCCACCACCGTGATGGTCACGAGGCGCGATCGAGCCGTGCGTCCGGAGGCGCAGCTCCGACTCGCGGCCGCGATCCCCGGCGCCATCGTGCAGGACGTCGACGATGGCCACGTCGTGTGCGCCAAGCGCGAGTTCGGTCCGGCGCTCGTTCGGGGCGTGCACTCCGTGGCCGAGCGCCTGGTCGTGCCCGCCCGCCGCGTCGCCCGCTGAGCCGAGCCACATGGGCCCGCTGGCTGGCCTGCGGGTCATCGAGGTGGCTGGCATCGGTCCAGGTCCGTTCTGCGCGATGGTGCTCGCCGATCTCGGGGCAGATGTCGTGCGCATCGATCGCGCCGCGGCAGCCGGCCCGCCGACGGGGAGCGAGCGGTTCGACGTGCTCGGTCGGGGCCGTCGATCCGTTGCGGTGGACCTCAAGGCCGACGGTGGCTCGGCGGTGGTGCTCCGGCTCGTGGAGACGGCCGACGCGCTGCTCGAGGGCTTCCGTCCGGGCGTCACCGAGCGGCTCGGGATCGGCCCTGCTGAGTGCCTCGCCCACAACCCACGCATCGTCTACGGGCGGATGACGGGCTGGGGCCAGGATGGGCCCTTGGCGCAAAGCGCGGGGCATGACATCACCTATGCGTCGGTGGGAGGAGCTCTGGCCCACATCGGGCGAGCGGGTCAGCTCCCCACGCCGCCCCTCAACCTCGTGGCCGATTTCGGTGGCGGCGGGATGCTGCTCGCCCTCGGCCTCGTGGCCGGGATGCTCCACGCCCAGCGCACGGGGGTCGGTCAGGTGGTCGACGCGGCGATGGTTGACGGTACGGCGCTCCTGATGGCGCCGTACTTCGGTGCCAGCGCGATCGGGTTCTGGAGCGACGAGCGCGGCACGAACCTGCTCGACTCCGGCGCCCCGTTCTACGACGTCTACCGCTGCGCAGACGGGCTCGAGATCGCAGTAGGCGCGATCGAGCCGCAGTTCTTCGAGGCGCTGCTCGATGTGCTGGAGCTCGATGCCGCGAGCATGCCGGAGCAGCACGACCAGCAACGCTGGCCCGAGCTCCGAGCCGCACTGACCGACACCTTGGCTTCGCGTCCCCGAGCCGAATGGATCGAGCGAGCGGCGGGCCGCGACGCGTGCATGGCGCCGGTGCTGACCATGACCCAGGCGGGATCCCATCCACACGTTGTTGCACGCCAGACGATCGTGGAGATCGACGGCGTGCCGCAGCCGGCGCCCGCCCCGCGGTTCTCTCAGACGCCAGGGCATCTCGACCGCCCGCCATGCGCGGCGGGGGAGCACACGGACGAGGTGCTGATCGGCGCGGGCTTCACCGATGACGAGCTGCAGCAGCTGCGCGCCCGCGGCGTGGTCGCGTAGGCGTGTGCGCTGGTCAGACCTTGCGGCCTGCGAACGCCTGGAGCCGGTCGAGCACCGGGGCGTCGTCGGCGATGGGCTGCTCAGCCTCGAACACGCCTGGTTGACGCAGATCGGGACCGATCATCTGCTTGCCCATGGCCAGCGCGGCCTCGAGGAGGTCGTCGGCGGCCATGGTCTGCCCAGTGGCCCGTGCAAGGTCGGTGGCATGGGTGGCGACGTCGAACACGGCGATGTTGAGCGCCACGCCGGCGGGCATCTCGCCGAAGGGCAGCTTCACCATCTTGTCCATCACGCCGGGCTGACCGAAGGCCGCCAGCGCCCGCCGGCTCGCCGTGGCCCATGCCCCCTTGAAGTCATCACCGAGGTTGTCGCCACCCATGAGCTGGCCCATCACGTCGTCCGGGACCGAGCCTGACTCGGCGGACATGGCGAACATCGTCGCTCCGCCCGTGATGTGGTTGAGCAGGTCCTGCACCGACCACTCGCTGCAGGGCGTCGACGCGCTCAGGTCCGATGGGCCGATGTTGGCAACAAGCCGATCCGTCTCGTCCACGACCTGCTGCAGCAGGGCAACTGAATCCATGATCATGACCTCCCCGAAGCCGGCTCCGGCGGAGCCGGCGGCGGAGCGAAATCTAGTGCTCCGGGGCCGTGTCGTCTCGGGCCCCAACCCCGCCACCGCCGTTGGATGGCCGGTCCTGGGGAGGGGATCGGCCTCAGGCCCCGAATACCGCGGAACAGGACATTTCGGTCATCAGACACAAGGCTGGGGAACCATGATCGCTCGATCCACAGGCGCACGGCTCGCGCTGCTGCTCATCCTCGCGGCTGGCCTGCTGGGCGCGCCGACCGTGCACGCCACCGCATCTGCGGCGCCGGTGCCGCCGCCCACGGTGACCCTTCCCCCGGTCGCGGGCGTCCGTGGGCACGCCCTCTGGGACAGCTGGTACGACCTCACCCCGTTCGGCTACCAGGAGCAGGAGTACTTCGTCAGCGGTAGCGCGTCGGATGGCGCCGGGAACACGGCTCCCTACACCACGCGCATCATCGTCACTCGTCCCTCGAACCCCGCGAAGTTCAACGGCACCGTCATGCTCGACTGGACAAACGTCACCGCCCAGTTCGAGAACGCCGTCGACACGATGACGGCGCGACAGATGCTGATGCGTGAGGGCTTCGCCTACGTGCACGTCAGTGCGCAGCCCGCTGGCATCGACGGCTCACCTCTCACGCCGAAGAAGTGGGATCCGGTGCGCTACGCATCCCTCAACCATCCGGGCGATGCCTACGACGACGACATCTTCGCCCAGGTGGCGCAGGCCTTCCGGGCGCCGAAGACCGGTGGTGGAAGCCTCGACCCGATGGGCACCATGCGCGCGACCTACGTCCTCGCGGTCGGCCAGTCACAATCGGCCTCGAAGCTCTACGCCTTCGTGAACGCCGACCACCCGGGGGTCGCGCTCATCGACGGCTTCGTGATCCACGGCGGTGGCAGCAAGTCGTTCACCCACAACTCCACCAAGGTGCTCCACCTGCTGAGCGACAACGAGGCCAACCCCACCGAGCCCACCGCCGATCCGGCGCACTACCGCCTCTGGGAGGTGGCGGGCACGGCCCACGCCGACTACTTCATCGGCTACCAGACCGAGATCGGCACCAGCTCCCGCGTGCTGGCCGATCGTCCGCCGAAGTCCAAGGCCGAGTACGACGAGGTCATGACAGCCGCGGGGAACTACGGCGAGCAGATCCATCCGCTGTTGGCGGTGTGCGTCGCGGCCGGATCGACGATGCCGATGCACTACGTGGCCTCTGCGGCCATCCACGAGCTCGATCGCTGGGTGAAGACCGGTGTCGCCCCCAAGGGGGGACCACGCTTCGAGTTCAGCGGTACGGCTCTGGCCAAGGACGCCGACGGCAACACACGCGGAGGCATTCGCATGCCACCGATCGACGTACCCGTCGCTCGCTACCAGAGCACGGCGTGCCCGTTGGGTGGGGTGACCGTGCCGTTCACCGATGTGCAGATCCGGCTGCGCTACCCGACCCACGCCGGGTACTACGAGCTGATGCGGGCCCGCACCGATGCCGCGGTGCGCGACGGATGGTTGCTCCCGGCCGATGCCATCGACCTCATGCAGCGGGCGTGCGCCGCAAAGGTGCGCTGGCATGAAGCCAGCCCGGGCGACTGCGGGCCCTATGTGCCGCCGCCGTTCGCCTCGGCTCCCTAGCGCCTAGGCAGTCGGGCCGCAGAGCTTGCAGGCGGTCAGACCATCGGCCGCCGTGACCTGACGGAGCCCGGTCTTGCCGGCCACGACGACGCAGTCGGGGCGATGCGCCATCGAGCCGCGCTCGGTGGCCACGAGGACCTCACCGGTCATGAGGCCGTGCGTGCCGTTGGCCGCCGCCGGTGCGACGGCGGCCTGCTGGGCCAGCTGGTCCTGCAACCGCTGCAGGGCGTCGAGGACAGCGACGGACTGGGTGCGGTGCTCCTTCACGAGCTGGGTCAGCCAGTGGGTGAAGTAGAGGAACGCGCCGAGGAAGATCATCCCCACGCCGAGGAGCCCGCCGGAGATCAGGTACGGCAGCTGCTCGAACACGTAGGGGCTGTGGGCGGCGCCCCACCAGCCGAGCAGCACGACGACGAGACCGAGCGGCGCGATCACGCCCCCGAGCACCATCAGGATGCGCTCCTCGAACCGCAGCGTCGCACCGCCGACCTGGAGTGTGCGGACGCCGTCGGCGAACCGGGTGTCACGCGCGTCGACGGCAGCGGCGTCGACGGGTGCCGCGTCAAGGCGCACGATCGGGGCGATGTCCTCATCGGGACCGCTCGGGGCGCTCGATGGCGACTGGCGCTGGTTCGGGGACATGGAGGTCGTCACGAGGGCCTCGGGGGCGCAGGGGGCTTGTCCAGCCCAGTCGGACAGGAGGTGGACACGGGAGCCAGCACGTCGTCGGCCAGACGGGCCGAGCCCATCCCGAAGAGTGGGGAGGCGAGGAGCGCGAGGGCGACGAGAATTGCCGGCACGGCGCCGGCGGCCGCACTCGAGATGGGTTCGGTGGCCGGGCTCGAGGACTCCGAAGCGGGCGCTGCGGGCAGGGGTGCCGGCGTGGTGCTGAAGCCGGGGGAGTCGATCGTTGTCGACCAAGCCGGCACGTCGGCCACCGCGTCCGTCGGGAGGTCGGGGAGAGGGAAGTCGATGGCCGGGAATGGGGGCGTGGCCAGCGCGCTCACTGAGGCGGGCGCGAGGGCCAGTCCCATGATGTGGTTCTCAGCGAGGAAGGTCACGGGGTTGGGGATCGGGCCGATGTTCGGCTTGAGCTCAGCGGGGATGCTGTTCACCAGGTCGACGAGCGCCTTCTGCTCGCGGCCCTTGTAGCTCATCGTGAGGGAGAGCCCGGTGGTGTTCCGGGTGGCCGCTCCGCTGTCGACCTGCGCGTCGCGCGGATCGAGCATGGCGAGGTGGATGCCGGCGCGCGCGAGCACGTCGTTGACGCTGGGGACGGCTTGGTCGAGCACCTGGGCGAGCTGTTGCTGCACCGGGCCGGTGAGACCGCTCAGCGGACCGGCCGCATCGCCCAGTACGGCGAGTGGAGCCGCGGGACCGTCGACGGGTGGCGCCTTCTTGAGGATGAGACCGTCCCCTGTGAGCGTCGCGTCGAGTCCGAGGAACTTGACCCCGGAAGCTGTGGTGCCGCCGGCGGTCGACCCGGTCTGACCGTTGTGGGCGGCCACGAGGTCGGTCACGAGGGAGTCGATGGTGATGAGCCCGCCGAGGATGCGGACGTTGCCGAGAACGACGCGGGTGCGACTGATGGCGAGATCGCCCTCGATCGCGCTGCGGGAGGCTGAGGACAGGCTCCCGACCCCGATGACGGGCGGCGCATCGATGGCCGGGAACGAGGCGTTGCTCTGCGCGCCGCGTGCGTCGGTGACGACCTTCTGGGCGACGCCGCCGGGCTGGGAGGAATCCGCCAAAGTCGGGCCCGACGGGAAGAACGCCTCGGCCTTGATCGGATACGGCGGGACCTGTTCGCCGGGTCCACCGGACTGGGTGACCAGTGAGCCGAAGTTCGCCACGATGCCGCCGGGGTAGGCCAGCGACGCCAGGCCGTAGCCGGACGGGCCTGAGCTGAAGCGGGCCAGCGTCTCGGGCAGGGTGAGGTCCATCACGGGCGCGCCACCGGGGATGAGGCCGACGACCTCGTAGGAGCCCTGCACGCCAAGGCCTCGTGCCGTCATGTCGTAGGTGCCGAAGAGCTCCTCGCCCGACTTGCCACTCGGAGCCGGTGCGTCTTGGGCTTTGGCCGGAACGCTGCCACCGAGACCGAGCAGCGCGGCCGCGCCCATGAGGAGGGCCAGGCGCCGACGGCGTCGGGCGAGATCGGGGCGGAGATCAGACGAGTGCATCAGCCACCTCTGCGGGAGCGATCGACGCCGGTGGGATCGTCGATGGGGGGATGATCGGCGTTGCGGGTGCGGGCCTGGAGGGCTTCGATCGCCACGAGAAGAGCAGCCCGGCCATGCCGTTGGGCTGCTTCCCGAGCGCCACGGCGACGGCGGCGATCACTGCGAAGACCAACCCGGCCAGCTCGGGCTTCTCCGATTGCACGAGGGGCAGGAGCGCGAACAGCAGGCCGCCGAGGAGCGCCCCTGTGATGGTGGTGATGCCGCCGACGAACGCGAAGAGGAACAACAGCACGTTGTAGAGGGGCTCGAAGTCGAGCTGACTGGCGGTGAACCCGAGCCCGCCGTAGAGGGCACCGGCGAGCCCCGCGATGGCTGACGAGATCGCGAAGACGGTGAGCTTCGTGCGTCGCACATCGAGGCCCAGGGTGGCGCAGGCAGCCTGGCTGTCGCGCATGGCGGCCAGCCGACGACCGAAGGGGCCACGTCGGAGGCCGAGCACACCCACCGCGACCAAGGCGAAGACCATCGCGCACAGCACAGAGAAGGCGCGGTCTCCACTGAAGTCGAGGCCCAAGAGATGGAGTCGACCGACGCCCACACTGCCTCGGCCGTAGATGCGCGAGTCCTGGAAGATGATGTCGCGCGACACCTGGGCCAGGGCGAACGTGACCAGCGCCAGGTAGAGCCCTTGCAGGCGCAGCGCGGGGAGGGCGATCACCACACCGAAGGGCACCGCGATCGCGGCCGCCGCGCCCATGCCCAGGATGCTGTCGCCCCCGGCGACCTTGCCCATGGCGAACGCACCGAGCCCGAAGAACACGTACTGGGCCAGCGAGATCTGCCCCGAGTAGCCGGTGAGGAGCACCAAGGAGAGCAGCAACGTGCCGTAGATGAGGGCCCGGTTCAGATCGAGGATGTTCTCGCCCGCGACCGCTGCGACCAGGGCGATGCCCGGCACGAAGATCGCGGCACGGATCAGGCTGGTTCGAAGGCCAGGGACGGCAGGCGTGTCGCGCCCCACGAGGCGACCGACCGAGAGCTTGGCATCCGGCAAGGCCAGCAGCACGAGGAAGAGGAAGACACCAGGCACGCCTACCTGGAGGTGGTTCCACACCTCGGTGTGGGGGAAGGCGATCGGTGCGTAGCCCTGGATGAGACCGAGCACGATGGCGCCGGCAAACGTGAGCGTGAGGCTGTTCAGCCGCCCGAACACGGCGGCGCCATAGGCGGCCAGCACGAAGAACGTGAGGTTGATGGCGTCGAGGTTGCCGGCCGTGGGCGCATAGAGGATCCCGGCCAGCGTGGCGAGCACCGAGCCCAAGACCCAGCTCGTGCGAGCAATCGTGAGGGGCGGCGCGCCTGTGAGGCCGGCGAGCTCGGCGTTGTCCACCACGGCGCGCATGGCCACCCCAGTGCGGGTGGCCTTCAGCAAGTAGCGCAAGCCGATGGCGACCACGATGGCGACGGCGAAGAAGGCCACCTCGTCCCAGCGGATGCGTGCTCCCACGATCGACACGGCCCGGTCGCCGAAGAGGTAGGGACTCGTGCGCTGGGCGCCATCCGACTGGTACAGGTACTGGATCAGACCGATCAACATGATCGTCAGCCCGATGGTGACGGTGAGCGTGGTGCCGGGCGCGGCGTTGCGGAAGCTCCGCATCGTTCGCTCCAGTGCCAGCCCCACCAGCGGAGCGAACACACCCAGCGTGAGCAGAAGGGCGAGCGGTGTGGGGAGCCCGACATCGACGCGAAGCTGGTGGTAGACGAACGCGGACACCATGCCCACGGCACCGTGCGCGAAGTTGAACACCCCGGTGGTTGTGTAGGTGAGCACCAGGCCGCTGGCGGCGATCGCGAAGACGCAACCGCCGCTGATCCCGATCAGCGTGAACTGCAGGAACGAGCTGAGCGATCCCGCACCTTGGTAGGCTCGGGTGAGGAGCAGGAGGCTGGCCACCGTGCCCACCGCCGCACCGGCAGCCATGTGCCGGTCGCTCCGGAGGCGGCCGATGACGTCCGTCAGCACTGGAAGCCCTTGGCCGGGAAGGTCTTCACCCACTTCCCACCCTTGACCTCGAGCACGTTGAAGCACGCCGGCGGCTTCTTCTGCGCCGGATTGATCGTGCCGACCAACCCGTTGCCCGTGTAGGCGGTGAACTTCTGCAGCTCAGCGATGATCTTGGCCTGGGTGGGATCGGGACCGGCGGCCTTCAGCGCCGTCACGAACATGTCGGCGGCGAGCCAGCTGACGACGGAGAAGAAGTCGAGGTCGGCGCCGGGAGCGGTGCGCTGGTACCAGGTGGCGAGGGCGGCGATCGCAGGGTTCGACGCCGCCTCTTCCGGGACGGCGAAGATGAGCCCGACCTTGGTGCCCTCCGCGGCGGTGCCGGCCAGCTGGAGGAACTTCTTGCCGTACACCTGGGCGCCGTAGAAGGGCACCTTCGGGAAGTAGCCGACGCTCTCGAAGGCCTTGGCCAGGTTGGCCATGGCATTGACCTCAGCCACGGTGATGACGAAGTCGACGCCCTTCTGCTTCATGTCGTTGGCCTGGGTGTTGAAGTTCGTGGCGGTCGGGGCGACGGGGTAGGTGGCCACCACCGGGATCCCGGCCTTCTCGAAGTCGGTCTTGTAGGAGTTGGCTTGGTTCGCGCCCGTGGCCACGTCCTGGTAGAAGATCGCCGGCTTCGAGATCCCCTGCGTGGACTTGAAATACTCGAGGATCTTGCCCAGGCCGTTGCCCGCACCTGGCGTGGGGTCGATCGGGTTGGGCGAGAAGTTGTTCTTGGCCGCCACACGGGGGCCCGTTGTGGCCAGGGAGACGTCGGCGATGTGCTTCTCGTCGATGATGGGTGCGCCACCGTCGTCGACCACCGACAGGCTGCCGACGAGAGCTAGCACCTGGGTCGTCATCTTGTCGGTCTCGGACCGGTTGGTGGCCGACTGGAAGCGATCGTCGGCGGTGATGAGCGTGAGCTTGCGTC
>JBKJIE010000088.1:0-5696 GCA_046598715.1 Acidimicrobiales bacterium
CGCATCACCGTGGGCCGCGGCCACTCGTCGTCCATGGTGACGGCGAGGAACGGGTAGCTCTTGTCGTCGCGCAGGCGCACGTTGAACCGCGGCTGGTGCTGCTTGATGAGCGTGTTCTCGAGCATGAGGGCTTCGACGTCGTTGCGGACCTGGATCCACTCGACCTGCTCGGCCACCGCCACCATCGATGCCGTGCGGGGCGGCAGGGTGGCCGGGTTCACGAAGTAGTTCGACAGCCGCTGCCGCAGCGAGCGGGCCTTGCCGACGTAGATGACGCGCCCGTCTCGGTCCTTGAACTGGTAGGAGCCGGGGGCATCGGGGACGGTGCCGGCAGGCGGGCGCTGGATCATCGAGTCCGAGGATACGGGGCGGTCATCAAGTGAGGCTGAGCGGGCGAGTGCACGGTGGCTCACGCCATCCAATAGCCGCGAGCCCAAAACGAAGTCATCCCGATCAGCAGCGCTGCGCTGGCCCCAAGGGCCAGACGTGCAGCCCTCGGTGCTTCGGTCGAGAGTCGCTCGCCGATCAGCGCAAACGTCGGGAACGCCATCAGCGCGAAACGTCCGTTGCTCGCGAAGTTCGCACTCCCAAGCATCGGCAGCGCTAGCACCACCAGCGTGTAGCTCCCGTAGCCCACGCCGAATCGCCGCCACACCGCGGGCACGGTGGCGCAGAACAGCAGCATCACGACGCCCTGCATGACCAGCCTGAGCACCCAGAACCGATCGGCGTTGTGGAATAGCTGGTCGATCAGGCCGAGCTTGAGCCACGACCGCGGGCCGAACCCCTGGCTCCAACTGCGCTGTGCTGTCGAGAACGCCACGGGATCGCCGTAGTGGATCCAACAGAACACCATCCAAGCAAGGAGACCAGTGACCGCAAGGAGCACACCAGCATCGCGGCGCCGAAGCTGGGTCCGGTCGAAACGGGGCCGCCGGCCGGCGAAGGACAGCGCACCCCTCCGCTCGGCGAGCCGGAGCGCGATCCCGATAAAGACGCCGACCCCAACGAGACGCGTTGCGGCGGCCAGTGCTCCCACCACTCCCGCTGCGACTGGGCGATCGTGTTCCACAAGCATGAACGCGGACACGGCGAGCAGCAAGAAGAGCGCCTCCGGATAGCCGGTGGCCACCAGGAAGTAGGCCCAGGGGAACAACAACGTGCTCGCCAACGCCCAGGCGGCAGCCGTCCGAGCCATCTGTTCGAGTAGCCAGCGATGGAGGACGACCGCGAGCGCGAACCCGGAGATCAACGTGACGAGCACGAGCGCGAGGCCGGTCTCCCCAACCAGTGCAGCGACGGCACGCACAACGAGGGGGTAACCCGGGAAGAAGGCGACCGTCGTCTCGCCACGGCGCTCAAAGACCTCGACGTCACGCGCCGTGTAGCCCTTCTCGGAGATGGTCACGTAGTACTTGGCGTCCCAATAGAGCCAGGGCCCGAGGACAGGGTCACCGTGCCTGAGGGTGGTCGACCGGGGCTCGAGGCCCTCTTCGCCGTGTGGAAGATTCACTGACGAGAGCCACACGACGAGCCCGAGCACGGAGGCGAGCACCAGGTAGGCCAAGGCCACCCGTTTGGTTGCTGAAGTGGTGAGCATCGCACCGGGGCTAGCCCCGGTGCGAGGCTCTTGAATCAATCGAGCCGGAGCGCGGCCGCGACCGGCGTCAGGGCCACGAGCGTCGTGAGGTACACGACCCAGTGGTGCGATCCCTCGGGCCGGACGTTGTCGGCGCTTGACCATCGAGTCTGAGGATACGGAGTGCCCGGTGGTGAACGGTGACCTCCCCAGCCCCTCTGCGACGAGGTCAGTCGGGGCACAGATCTGCGGGCGCCTCCCGACACATGCGCGTGAAGTAGTCCGGGTCGCGGGCGAAGGCCACCCCGCCCTCGACGCTCGCCGAGTAGGTACCCTCGACGGCCATCCGCACTCGTGCCGCGGCCTCGAGCGACTTGTCGAGGCTTGGAAAGGGAACGACCACCAGATCACAGGCAGCCAGATCGGCCGGCTTCCGCACGATCTCGAAGCGGTGGGTGTAGGCGAGGGTCGGCAGCACGCTGTAGCTCGTGACGCACCCTCGCTCGCCCCGCGATGCGGCCCGGTCCAGCAAGGCAGCCAGATCGCGCTGGGCATGCGGGTCGTCGGTGTAGTTGCCGACCACTGACCAGGCGTTCAGCGCTGCGCCCGCGAGGAGCACCACGAACAGCACCCGGTGGTGGGCCACACCAACCGCCGCCGCCGCGGCTGCGGCCGGAACGAGCCACACGTGGAATCGAGGCTCGAGATGCACCGACGCCGTGCCAAGCCAGGTGAACGCAATCGCTCCTCCGACCACGAGGAGAGGCGCACGCAGATCCGGACGCCGCAACACCAGCGGCAGCGCGCCAGCGAGGACGACGCCGCCCACCAGCAACGCGGCCCAGCCCGAGCCCAGGACCACCTCACCAAGCCGCAGGGGGAACCCCGGCTTGAACGTGCGAGAACCGGTCCGAGCGGCGGCCACAAGATCGGGGGCCATGGCCGCGTAGATCGCCCCGCCGAGCCCGAGGCCTGCCATCCAGCGCACGACCCAATCGGCGTCAAGCCGCCGCCGAGCGACCACAACGGCCACGTGCCCCATGACGATGGGCACCATGTAGAGGTGGGTGGCCATACCCACGGCGACGGCGCCGACGTACACCATCACCAGCCGCTGACTGTGACGCCCACCATCACGGCGGCTGAGTAGCTCCGCCAGCGCGACCGAGCTGACGATCCCGCACAGCAGCAGGAGGCTGTAGCCCCGCACGGCTCGACTGACCGCTATCACCGTGGGGTTGGTCGCAACCAGCAGACCGGCGCCGAGGGCGGGAAGGGTGCCGATGCGGCGTTGGACCGCCGATACGAGCACGGCCACCGCGAGGGCAGCGAACGCGATCGGCGCCACCCGCAGCACCCAGTCCTCAGACGAGCCGGTCGCGGTGTAAACGAGGTGTTCGATCAGACTGAACGCGGGGTGGTTGTTGAAGAGACGTTGGGATGAAATCGCGTCGGCAACCGATGCCGTCCGAATGTAGGAGCCGACCGTCTGCGAGCTGTCGAAGTCGAGCGATCGATTGGCCCCGGGCAGGTAGGCCAAGGCCACCAACACGCCGAGGGCGGTGGGAAGTCGCAGAGGCCAACCGTGCACCCTCCCGTCGCGATCATCCTCGTCGGGAGCAGGCATCTGGCCGGTCCACACCTTCCGCACGGGCACTGTCTTGGCCGTCACCGCCGCCAGAGGCAGATCCTAGAGAGCCCAGGTGCGGGGCCCAGCGGATCATGAGTCGCCCGGTCGGTTCGTGGCGGATACCGAGTGCCCGGCGGCAAGCGGCGACCGCCCTACGCTCGGCCTGCATGCCCACGCTCCCCTGGCGCTCGCTCGCCATCCTGTCGCTGCTGGGCACGGTCGCCGTCGTCGCGCTGGCCATGCGCGATCTCACTGAGTACGGCGGCCGCAACCCGGTGAGCCTCATCCAGCCCGGCACCGCGGGTCCCTCGCGGGCGGTGGTCGAGCACGACTTCCCCGGTGTGGTGCTGCCCCACGGGTTCGGCCACGACGGCCAGCAGTTCTATGCGATCGCTCGGGCACCGATGCACCTCAGCAGCGTGGCCCCGCAGCTCGATCGCCCGCGCTACCGGCTCCAACGGCCGTTGCTCCCCTGGCTGGCCTGGGCCCTGCACCCCGGCGGGGGCGGTCCGGGGCTCATCTGGGCCATGTTCGCCATCAACGTGGGCGCCCTGTTCGTGGCCGGCCTCGCGGGCGGGGCCCTCGCCGTGAGCTGGCGCGGCCCGCGCTGGATCGCCGCGCTCGTGCCCCTCCTGCCCGTGGGCTACGTGTCGCTGCGCATCTCGGTGGCCGACGCGTTGGCGCTCGCACTCGTGCTCTGCGCGCTGCTCCTCGATGTGCGGGGTCGCACCACCTTGGCGTTGCTGGCGGCCAGCGCGGCGGTGCTCAGCAAGGAGTCGATCCTGATCGTGATGCTCGGGTGGGCGCTCACGCGGCGCTCACGATCGGCCACGACCATCGCCGCGGCAGGCGGGGCTGTGGTCGCCGGGTGGTGGCTGGTGCTGCACGTCATGGTCGACGCGGGCACGTCGTCGGTCATCGAGTTCGGGGCCCCCTTCGGGGGCCTGGTCGACTCGGCCCAGCGGTGGTGGACGGGCGACCAGCTCTGGGCGGCGGCCGCGGTGGTCGGTGCGGTGGCCGCAGGCGTCATCGCCCTCCTGCTGCGCCGACGCCACCCCCTCACCGGGGTGATCGGGCTGTCGATGCTCTTCCTCGTGCCGCTGAACTTCAGCGTGCTCGGTCTCGATCTGAACGGCACGCGGGTGATCGGACCGCTGGCGGCAGCGGCGCTCCTGGCGCTGGCCACCCCGGCCGCCAGCGACGACCGGCCGACCGCCGTCACGCCCGTCTGACGCTGCGCCCCTGCTCCCGCACCAGCTGACTGGTCCGACGGGGCCGGCCGTTCGATCCGACCGCCGTCACGCCCGCCGGACGCTGCGCCTCTGCTCGCGGCACAGGCCCACTGGTCGGATCGGACCGGCCGTTCGATCGGGCGGACCGTCGAAGCGGTAGACGAGCACGGAGCCACCCGCCAGGGTGCGCAGCGGGCAGTAGGCGCGCAGCCAGGCGAGGTCGTCGCGCCGGTACACGGTGAGCGCCGAGGCGCCGACCACGAGCCACGCGTCGCCCGCCATGCGCTGGCCGGGTTCGAGTGGCCGCCCGATGGGGCGAAGGCCGCGGGCCTCGATCAGCGCGGAGCGCACCTCCTTGCCCTCGGCCCAGGCGGCCACCTCGCGGTAGCCCTGGCCGATGTCGAGGTTGCCGTCCGACACCACCTGGTAGGCGGGCCGGAACGGGGGTGGGGTCCAGGCGATGGAGTGGGGCTGGGCGGCGATGGTCGAGGCGAGCTGGCCCACCACCACCAGTGCGATGAGCCACGGCGCGAGCCGGTGGCCAACGGAGGCGAGCGGGGCCGCCAGCACGAGCCCGAGGGCGAGGACCGGGAAGGCGTAGCGCAACCCCACGTTGAGGGGCTGCGCGACGAGCACCACCGCCAGCGCGACGGCCGGGACCAAGCACGATGCCGCGGCCCGTCCGAGGTCGCGCCCAGCGCGACCGCGCCAAGCCACCGCGCCGGCCAGCATCGCCACGAGCGCGGAGACGGGGAGCTTCACGGCCGCCGCGGTCGGGAAGTACCACGGCACGGCGCCGTCCCAGGAGCGGCCCACGAGGTAGGCGGGGCGGGGCTCCCTGTCCAAGATGAGCTTGGCCAGGCCGGCGCGGTACTCGAGCGGCAGGGGCAGTGCGGTCGCCAGCCGTCCCATCACCGGGGACTCGGCGCCGGCGGTGGCCACCCGGGCCTCGAAGCCGCGTGCCACCTCGGGCGGCGGGCCAGAGGGATCGATGGCCCGGTACACGATCCACACGGCCGCCAGGGGCACGAGGAGCACGGCAGCCAACGACCGCACGAGCATCGAGCGGTCCTTGCGCCCCTGCCAGAGCGTGACCAACGCCGCGGCCGGCACCAGCACCAGACCGGTGTGGCGCGTGAGGAGGGCGGCGCCGAGCGCGGCGCCGATGGCCGCGGCGCTGCCCACGGTGGGCCGTCGCCCGTGTCGCTCGAGGGCCAGGGCCACGAGCAGCACGGTGAAGGTGAACGGGATGTCG
>JBKJIE010000081.1:0-24811 GCA_046598715.1 Acidimicrobiales bacterium
TCGGAGAACGACCGTGTCGCGGCCACGAACCAGGCCGACCTCGTGGCCAACGGCGTGCGGGCGGTCAACGTGATGTCGTCGCCGGGCGCCGGCAAGACCGCCCTGTTGAAGCGCACCCTGGTGGCGCTCGGCGAGCAGCTGCGCGTGGGGGTGCTCGAGGGCGACATCGCCACGAGCCTCGACGCCGATGAGCTGGGGGGCCTCGGCGCGGCCATTTCCTTGGTCAACACCAGCGCGGGGTTTGGTGGGGAATGCCACCTCGATGCCGTGATGGTCCGCTCTGGCCTGAGCCGGTTGCCGCTCGACCAGCTCGACCTGCTCCTCATCGAGAACGTGGGCAACCTCGTGTGCCCAGCCGAGTTCAACGTCGGCGAGCACGCCAAGGCCATGGTCTACGCCGTGACCGAGGGCGAAGAAAAGCCGCTGAAGTACCCCGTGATGTTCCGCGCCGCCGATGTCGTGGTGGTGAACAAGGTCGACCTGCTGCCGCACCTCGACTTCGACCTCGACCTGTTCCTCGCCAACCTGGGCGCCATCAACCCTGACGCCACTGTGATCCACGCCAGCGCCAAGACCGGTCAGGGCGTGGAGGAGTGGTGCCAGTGGTTGCGCGGCGTCGCGGCCGGCGGATGACCGCTCCGTGGTGATCGTGCCATGGTGACTGCTCCATGATCGGCAAGCTCCTCGGATCGAGTGCCCTTGGTGCCGCGCTGATCTTCGGGTTCCGCCATGGGTTCGACTGGGACCACCTGGCCGCGCTGAGCGATCTCACCGGGTCGCAGCAGTCAGCCCGACGCTCGATGAGGCTGGCCAGTTTCTACGCCCTGGGTCACGCCACCATGATCCTGGTGCTGGGTGCCGCTGCGATCCTCTTCGCCGAGGAGGTGCCGAGCTCGGTCGACGCCGTGCTGGAGCGCGTCGTGGGGGCATCGCTCATCGCGCTCGGCGGCTGGGTGGTGGGGACGGCGGTTCGCACGCGTGAGGCGCCGCCGATGCGGAGTCGCTGGATGCTGCTGATCGGGGCGGTGCAAGGCCTCGCTGCGCGCTGGCGCACCAAGCCGACGGTGGTTGTAGTCGAGCACTCCCACCCCCACGACCATGGCGGCCCGATGCACCAGCACCCGCACCTTGCGGAGATCCCCGTGGGGCTCGCGGGCGGACATCCAGAGGCTGGTCGCGAGCGATCGGCCACCGAGGTGGCCATGGCCCACAGCCACGCTCATCGCCACGTGGCGGCGGTGCCTGTCGACCCCTTCCGGAGCTACGGCGCCTGGTCGTCGTTCGGGATCGGCACGCTGCACGGCATCGGTGCCGAGACGCCGACCCAGCTGTTGTTGTTCGCGGCAGCGGCCCATGCTGGCGGCCGAGTGGCCAGCCTTGGCCTGCTGGCGTGCTTCGTGATCGGGTTGCTCGTAGCCAACACCGTGGTGGCGGCGGCGGGAACCGTGGGGTCGCGGCGGCTGCTCCAGCATCGGGTGGTGGCGGTCGTGCTGGCGGCGGCGACCGCCGCCTTCAGCCTCACCATCGGCTTGCTGCTCGTGCTCGGTCGATCAGGGGTGCTCCCGACGATTCTGGGCGGCTAGGCCGTTACCGGATCACTGGATCTGGGTCTCGCAGCTGGTGAACGTGTCGGTTCCGCCGCCGCCGATGCACACGTCAGTTCCCAGGCCACCGTTGAGGCTGTCATTGCCGCCGCCGCCCATGACGCAGTCGTTGCCACTGTTGCCCGAGATGGTGTCGACGGCGGCGCCGCCGGTGATGAGCTCGGCGGTCGAAGCACCGTTGATGACGCCCGATCCCGAGAGCTTGGCGGTGAGGGCGATGGCCGCGCACTCGACGGGCTTGAGGGTGTCGGGCGTGATGGCTTGGCTCCTGTCCGCCAGCTTCGTGCTCGGGATCGTGTTGGCCGAGGTCTGGGCTGTGGTGGCGATGGTGAGGATGAGCCCGATCGCCATCAGGGGCAGCCAACGCACGCGGCGGCTCATGATCGTCCCGCGTGGTGCGTGCTCGTGTACCGGTACACGCGGCTGCCGTCGATCACCTGGTAGGTGCCATCGTCGCCTCGCAGCATCGGGGCGTCGGCGTGGTCGGCCAGCCGGGCGAGTGCCGCGATGCTCACGACGTCGATGACCGGGCCGGCGCCCATCGGCCCAGCGTGCACGGGGAGCAGGTATCTCCGGTAGCGACGCTCGATCAGACTCTGCTCATCGCCGCGACGGGCTCGGAGGAGCCAATCGATCCACACCGCCGCCAGGAGCAAGAGGAGGCCGAGGGCCACAGCTCGAAGTGCCGCGATCGACAGCGACTGCCCGAGGATCACCAGGTGGTTCTGCCGCTGGACCGGGAGGCTGAGCAGCCCGCCCTGGCTCGGTGTGAGCGTGTCGCCACCTGGTGCGGTGAGGTGCATCTCGAGGTCGGTGAGCTCGAAGGAGAGCTCGGCCTCGAAGAGGCCCTGGGCCGCGGCGTTGGCGTGACGGACCTCCCGGTCGACCGAGGCGTGGACGACCACGGTGTACACATCGCGGGCCACGCCGGTGACTCCCTCCTTGGCGGCGATGGTGGCCCGCAGCGCCTGGAGGTCGAGGGTTCCGCCGATCGTGGCGCCGCCTCCCTGCAGCGCGGTGGTGGAGGCGAGATCGAACGGGTAGCTCCAGCCGTTGGCGTCCTCGAGCATCCCGGTGAGGGTCACCGCTCCGGTGGCCTCGACTGGCCGGGACGATGAGGCTCGGTAGGTGAAGTCGATGGCCACCTGCGGCACGAGGTTGAGGAAGATCGGCTGCCCCGAAGACACCCGCTCCGACTGGTAGACGGCGGTTCCGCCCGGTGCGGCACCGGTGTACGAGAACTCGCCTCGATCGTCGAACGGGACGTCGCTCGTGGCTTGGGTGAGGGGGGAGCGGGTGAAGGCCAGGGCCACCACCGCGGCCACCACGGCGGTGGCGACGAGCATCTTCGGGTCGACCTGGGCCCGTATGGGCCAGCGGCCGTGCGGAGCCGTTGTTGTCGAGGCGACGCCGTTGTGGTTGCCGTGGCCACCGTCGCCGTCGCCGTCGTTGGCTGCCGTGTCGTCGTCGTCGCCGTCGCCGGCGCGGATGGGGCGTCGTCGGCGCTTGATGCCCACCGGAAGAGCCGCCACGCCGGCCAGGACGGCGATTCCCGATGGCGACGAGGCCTGCTGCACGTGGCTGCCGAGCCCGGGGACCCTCGTGTCCATCCGACCCACGAGCTCGCCGACCGTGGGGTGATCGGTGTCGATCCAGGTGTTGTTGTCACCCTTGAAGGTGAATCGATCGCCGGTCCGTCCGATGATGCGGTGCAGCACGATCGTGTGCAGCGACGCACTGCGGTAGGCCACGACGTCGCCCACCCGGTAGACGGGACGCTCCCGCACGATGGCGAGGTCGCCTCGGTGCAGCGTGGGCTCCATGCTCGTGCCGTAGGTGGTCACGTAGGTGGAGGATCCACCGAGGGCGGTGGGCGCAAAGGCCAGCCAGCCCACGACGCCCACTCCTGCGGCCGTTATGGTCACCGCCTGCCGGAGGTGGCGTCGCGCCGGGTGGCGCCAGAGTCGAGGGATGCTTCGCATGGTGGCGCTGCTACTGCGCGATGACCACTCGAAGTGTGGTTGCCGCGGCAACCGTGGCCTGCGGGCTCGTGACCGTGCAGGTGACCGAGGTCGTGACGTTCGTGCACGTGTACCACGACCCGGCGCTCGCCAGCTGCGCCTTCAGGGTTGAGCCCGCCGCCGGGGTGGCATCGAGGGTGAAGGTCACCGAGTCGATGTTGCTGGGCGTCGTGGCGTTCAGGTTGTACTTCACCGAGCTCAGGGAATACCCCGTGATGGCTCCCGAGCCGTCACCGGCCTGGGTGGCTCCCACCGTGTTCGACGCCGTGTAGGCGTAAGCCCCGCTCGCCAGTGCCACTGGGATCGCCAGCGCCACCAAACTCGATCGCCTTCGTCGTTGTGTCATCGCCATTGCTTCCTCCAGGTGGTGCGTGCACCGAGTGGGCGGGTGCGCAGCCCTCCGCTGCGCCCCCGGCCCTCACGGCAGGGTGCGTCAGACGAACCGTCAGTCAGCGACGACGACCTCGAGGGTCGTGATGGGTGCCACCGTGGCCTGCGGGCTCGTCGTCACACAGGTGACCGCGGCCGCGACGTTGGTGCACGTGTACCAGTTGGCACCCACCTTGGTCTTGAGCGTCGAGCCGGCCACCGGAGTCGAGTCGAGGTTGAAGGTCACCGAGTCCGCCTTGGTGGGATCGGTGCCGTTGAGCCCGTAGTGCACCCCCGTCACGACATAGCCGGTGACGGTGCCAGTGCCGTCGCCGGCCTTGGTTGCCGGCACCGTGTTGGACGCCGTGAACGCAAAGCCGCTCACACCCATCACGCCGGCAACGACGACACCGCCCAGGACCACCCGACCGTGGTTCTTCCTCATCACAAACACCCTCCTGATCGTGGAATACCTAGGAGAGGTGTCGGCGCCGCCGATCTGATCTTGTGTCAGGACGGCGTCAGGATGCTGTGGTGTCCCCCAGAAGCACCGGCAACCACCGATAGCCGTGGGACATCTCGGTGGCGATGAACGTCGGATCGTTGGCGTCGTCACCCAGCTTCTGCCGGATCTGCTGGATGTAGACGCGCACGTAGTGTGCGGATTCGCCAGATCCGTCTGGCCAGACCTCCCGATAGAGCTGACGTTGCGTCACGAGGCGGTTGCCGCTGCGGGCGAGCAAGATCAGCATCTGCAGCTCGGTGGGCGTGAATCGGATCACGGCCCCGCCGAGCCGCACCTGCTTGGCCTCGACGTCGATCTCCAGGCCCTCGAAGCGCAGCACTGCGGCGCTGGCCGAGTTGGCCTCGGCTCGGCGGAGCTGGGCTCGGACCCTGGCCGCGAGCTCATCGTTCGAGAACGGCTTGAGCACGAAGTCGTCGGCCCCGGCATCGAGGGCCGCCACGCGTTCCTCGATCTCCGAGCGTCCGGTGATGACGATGATCGGGAGGTCGGTCGCGGCACGGACGCCGCGCACGGCATCCTTGCCGTCGCAGTCCGGCAGCCCGAGATCGATCAGGAGCAGGTCGCAGCCGCTATCGGCTACGAGCTCGACCACGCCGGTCGCCGTGTGGGCAACGGACACGCCATGGCCGAACGCCTCGAGTGTCTCCTTCAGGAGGAAGGCAAGGTCCGGGTCGTCATCGATCAACAACAGATGGCCCATGCGCGTTGGCTCCTCCAGTGGGACGTCGGTGGGCTAGGTCGAACGCTAGAGGGCGGCGGCCGCCACATCGCGGAGCCTCGCCTGATCCAGCAGGCACGGCTCGACGTGGGGGAGACTGTCCTCGGTGCTGACACCTCCTCAGACGGCGAACCGGCGGCTCGCGTCGCATTCGTTGCCGATGCTCTGCGGGCTCGTGGTGGTGGTCGTCGGTGTGCTCGTGCTGGGCGGGTGGTGGTTCGATGTCGCGCAGCTGCGGGCAGTTGTGCCGGGGTTCGAGACGATGAAGCCGCTCGCTGCGACCTGCCTCGTCTTGCTCGGTGCCGCGCTGGTCCTCGGCGACTCCCAGCGACGGGTTCCGCGGCTAGCGGTGCTCGCCGCGGGGGTTCTCACTGGTGGGCTCGGGGTCATGACGCTCGGCGAGTACGTGTTCTCCACGTCGCTGGGCTTCGACACGCTGCTGTTCGGCCCGCAGGTGCGAGCCGAGGGGAGCGAGGCCCCGGGCCGAATGGCTTCGGTGACCGCTGTTTGCGTGGTCCTAGCGGGCGGGTCGGTGGTCCTCCGTCAGCTTGGTCACCGCCGAACGGCGCACCTCGGAGGCTGGCTCGTGTCGCTCGGGGCCAGCGTGCCCGTGGTTGGCTACGCCTACGGCCTCGCGTCCCTCCAACGGGTGGGGCCCGACACCAGCGTTGCGCTGCACGCGGCGCTCAGCCTCGTCGTCATCGGCGTCGGTCTCGTCTGGTCGACGCCAGAGCACGGCCTCCTCGGTCTCGCGCGACGAGGCCCGGCGCCCAGTCTGCTGATCCGCCGTGCCCTGCCCGCCGTGATCGGGGTCCCCCTCGTGCTCGGATGGGTGAGCCTCGCGGGCGAGCGCGCGGGCTGGTACGACGCCGAGTTCGGCGTGGCCATCATGGCGATGGGGGCGGCGCTCACCGGCGGCCTCGTGCTGTGGCGCTCGGCCTCGGCGGTGGCAGCGCTCGATGGCGAGCGCGCTCGAGCCATGACCGACCTGGCCAGCACGAACACGCGGCTCGAGGTGGAGGTGGCCAGCCGCACGGCCTCCTTGGCATCGCAGGCGGCGATCCAACAAGCGAGCCTCGAGGCCCTCGAGCAGGGTGTCGTCCTGTCCACCCTCGACGGCGAGGTGCTGCTCCTCAACCGGGCCGGTCAGGACATCCTCGGCCTTGGGCCCAACGAGCTCACTGCGCTCTACCGCTCGGGACGATGGCAGACCTATCGCGAAGATGGTTCGGTGATGCCCGTCGAGGAGCGACCGCTGCGCACCACGATGGCCACCGGCGAGCCGACCGTGGGTCGGATCGTCCTCTGGCACGCGGGAGACGGTCGCCCTGTCGTCTTGCGCGTCACCACCCAGCCGGTGCGCGACGATGCTGGCCAGCTCACAGGTGTCGTCACGGCTATCACGGATGTCACGACGGAACGAGCCGCGGAACGAGCCGTTGAGCGCCATCTCGAGGACCTCGCGGCGCTCAACGCCGAGCTCGCCGACGCGGTGTCGATCAAGGACTGGTTCCTCTCCACGGCTTCGCACGACATGCGAACGCCGATCACGACGATCGTTGGCTTCGCCGATCTGCTGGCTCGGTCCGACATCGAGATCCCTGCGGAGAAGGGGGTCGAGATGCTAGAGGCGATCAAGCGCCAGGGTCATCGGCTCGACGCCCTCGTGCAGGATCTGCTGTCGATCGCGGTCATCGACGGTGGCGCCGTCGACCTCGCACCGGAGATGATCGAGCTTGGTCCGGCGCTTCGCCAGATCGCCGCGGACGCGGGGTTGGAAAGCGAGATCGAGGTGCGCTCACCCGACGGACTGGCCGCCTTCGTGGATCCGATGCGCTTGGCGCAGATGATCACCAACCTGCTGCAGAACGCAGCCCGCTACGGGCGGCCGCCGCTCGGCGCGTCAGCCATCGCCGACGGGGAGTGGCTCAACATCCGCATCAGCGATCACGGTGCAGGCGTGGATCCGGCCTTCGTTCCGAAGCTGTTCGAACGGTTCTCCACCACCAATCGAGGGGCGGCGTCCGGGGCGCCCGGCACCGGCCTAGGTCTCGCCATCGTTCGAGGGCTGGCCCAGGCGCACGGTGGCGATGTGTCCTATGAGCCGAACGAACCGACCGGTGCTTGCTTCGTGCTCCGGTTACCGGCGGGGCCTTCGACGGAGCCATCTGATGCCAAGGGGCTCGACTCGGTGAGCAACGCCTCCTGATCCCACTGCTTCGCCTATGCCGCGGGTCTCAGCGTCGTCCGATGAGGTCGACCACGACCTGTGCGAGCTGTTGGCCGCGGTCCTCCTGGAGGAAGTGGCCGCCACCTTCGATCGTGGTGTGCGCCTGTCCCTCGGTGCCCTTGATGCGCTCGATGAGGTGGCGTTCGTTGCCGCTCGTGATCGGGTCCTTGTCGCTGAAGGCGCACACGAACGGTCTGTCGAAGGCGCTCAGCACCTCCCAAGCAGCCCGGTTGGCGGGGGCCTCCGGATCATCGGGGAAGGTGGGTACGAGAGTGGGGAACTGGCGTGCTCCCTCCTTGTACGACTCGTCCGGGAAGGGCGCGTCGTAGGCCGCGATCACCTCCGGTGAGAGGTCGGTGGTGCAGCCGCCATTGATGATGGCGCCCACCGGGAACTCCGCGGTCTCCTGCGAGAACTTCTGCCAGGCGAGGAAGGCGTCACCAGGCTTGCCGTCGCCGGTCGGCAGGAACGTGTTGGCCGCGACTACCGCCGCGAACCGCTCCGGTTGGGCGGCGACGAGGCGCAGCCCGAGCAGGCCACCCCAGTCCTGGCAGACGAGCGTGATGTTCCGGAGGTCGAGGCCGTCGAACAGGTGCGAGGTCAACCACTGCACATGGCGGGCGTAGGTGTAGTCGGTTCGGCTGGCGGGCTTGTCGGATCGGCCGAACCCGACGAGGTCTGGCGCCACGGCCCGCAGACCGGCATCGACCAGGACGGGGATCATGTGGCGGTAGAGGTAGCTCCACGACGGCTCACCGTGGAGGAGGAGCACGACGGGCGCCCCCGGATCCCCCTCGTCGAGGTGGTGGACGCGCAGGGATCCGCCGTCGCCGTCGGGGATGTCGAGGTAGTGCGGCTCGAACGGGAACCCCGGCAGGTCGGTGAAGTGGTCGTCAGGTGTGCGCAGCGCGTCCATCTCGGTCCCCTCGTGGCAAGAAGTGGCAGGTCGCATGACCCTAGTTCTCGAGGGCGGTAGCGAGGGTCGGCGTTCCTCACGATTGAACGGATCGTCCGACTACGGTGGGCGGCTTGCAACTGGCCCAGTTCGGACTCGAGGACCTGCTCGAGTGCAGCTCGCGCCTGCGATCCCTGGGGCAGGGAGCCACCTCGCTGGAGGCGGCCGCCGGCGAGATCGTGCGCTACCTGCGCGGGCAGTTCGTCGACAAGGCCACCGGCGAGCAGTCGCTGTCACTGGTGCGGTTCTACAAGACGCTGCCCTTCGAGCGACTGGAGCCAGAGCTGCAGTCGGTCGCCCTCGCGGCAGAGCCCGCGGGCGGATCGCTCGTGGGGGTCCCATGCCTCACGCTCCTTGCCACCGCGGGCGAGGAGCCGGCGTGGAACGACCGTCGGGCGTCGCGGGCGCACCGGGCCATCCCCCTTCCCAGCCCCGCCGCCATCGCTCGGCTGCCCATGGTGGCAGGCCTCGTCACCGAGCTGGGTCTCGACCCCCGCGACGTCGTGAACCCGTCCCCGGAGCGGCTGGCCTCGCTCGACCGGCACCAATGCGACGTCTTCTACGTGCCAGACGCGGTCGACAGTCCGCTCGTGCCCGCCCAGAACGACTTCGTCATCCCGTACTCCATCCGGTCGGTGCTCGGCTTCGGCGGCGTGCTGCCGAACGGATCCATGTTCGCGGTGGTCATGTTCTCGCACACACCGATCCCGCGCGAGACCGCCGAGGCGTTTCACGTCGTGGCGCTCAGCGCGAAGGTGGCGGTGCTGCCCTTTGTCGAGCGTCAGACCTTTGAGTCCCGCTCGCTGGGTGGTGCGATGCCAGCACCTCTTCCGGTGGATCGGGCCCTGCGCATCGCCGAATCACAGGTCGAGGCGCTCAACCAGCTGCTCGACGCAAGCGATCGTGCCGTGACGTTGCAGTCGTCGCTGCTGCGCGTCGCCCTCCAGGACGCAGAGGACCGCGCCGAGGAGGTGGCCGCATCGCAGGCGCTGCTCTCGGCGAGCGAGGCCCGGAAGGCGGCCATCGTTGGCGGCGCCCTCGACGGCATCATCAGCATCGACGGTGGCGGACGTGTGCTCGAGTTCAACCCGGCTGCCGAGGCGACCTTCGGCTACTCGCGCGATGAGGTGATCGGTGAGGAGCTTGCCGATCTGATCATGCCGGAGGCGATGGCGCGGCGACACCGGGCCGGATTGCTCGAGTTCCGACGAGCCGGAATTGGCCCGATCCTCAACCGTCGGGTGGAGGTGACCGCGCGCCGGAGGGACGGCACCGAGCTCCCGGTAGAGCTCACGGTCACGCCGGTCGCCGGATCAGATCCGCCGATCTTCACCGGGTACCTGCGCGACATCACGGAGCGCCTTCGCTCGGAGGCGGAGCTGCTCGCCAGTCGTGAGCGACTGGCCCACATCGCCCACACGCTCCAGGCCAGCCTGCTGCTCCCGCAGCTCCCGGAGATCCCGGGTCTGGAGCTGGCGTCGGCGTACCGCCCCGCGGGCGAGGGAAACGATGTCGGAGGTGACTTCTACGACGCCTTCGAGCTGAGTGAGTCGCGCTGGGCGCTTGCGCTAGGCGACGTTTGCGGAAAGGGGCCCGAGGCCGCGGCGGTGACGGCGCTCGTCCGCTACACGCTGCGCGCCGCGGCGATCCGTAGCCCACACGATCCATCGGCCGTGCTCGCCGAGCTGCATCGAGCGATGGCGAGCCAGCGGCCCGACAGCTACTGCACGCTCGCCTACGCGGTGATGCAACCTGATCTGCGTCGGGTCGACATCGTGCTCGGTGGCCACCCATCCGCGCTGTTGGTCACGAGGGCGGGGGTGGTCACGCAGGTCGGGGGACGCGGGCCGATCATCGGTCTCATCGACCACTGGGCAGGGACCAGCGATGCCATCACGCTCTCCCCCGGCGATGCCATCGTGCTGTACAGCGATGGCGTGACGGAGGCCCGCCGCGACCGGGAGCTGTTCGGCGTCGAACGCCTCGAAGCCGCCGTGCGGTCGGCGGCCGCCCATGGTGCCGCAGGCATCGTTCGGGCCATCGACCGGGCCGTGGGCGACTTCGCCACGGTTCTCGGAGACGATTTCGCGATCCTCGCTGCCGCGGTTCGCTAGCGCACCCGGAGTGCGCCTCAGCCGGCGAGACCGACCGGGCAGGACACCCCGGTACCGCCGATCCCGCAGTAGCCGTTGGGGTTCTTGGAGAGGTACTGCTGGTGGTAGCCCTCAGCGTAGAAGAACGGCGCCTCGGCCGTCGGTCGGATCTCGGTGGTGATGTCGCCGTAGCCCGCTGCCGCGAGCTGCTGCTGGTAGGCGACCTTGCTGGCCTCAGCGGCGGCCTGCTGCGCAGCGTCGGTGGTGTAGATGGCGGAGCGGTACTGCGTGCCGTGGTCGTTGCCCTGGCGCATGCCCTGGGTGGAGTCGTGGTTCTCCCAGAACGTGGTGAGCAGCTGCTCGTAGCTGATCTTGGCCGGGTCGTACGCGACCAGCACCACCTCGGTGTGCCCCGTGCGCCCGCTGCAGGTCTCCTCGTAGGTGGGGTTCGGCGTGCTGCCGCCGGCGTAGCCCACCGCGGTGGAGTACACGCCGGGGAGCTCCCAGAACTTGCGCTCCGCGCCCCAGAAGCACCCCATGCCGAACACGGCCGTTCGGATGCCATCGGGGAAGTCGGGGCCAAGGGTGGCTCCGTTGACGTGGTGAGTCACGGGGATGGGCATGGTGTCGGCGCGGCCGGGCAGGGCCTCGGCGGCATCGACGATCTCGCTCTTGTGGCGTCCGAACATGGCACTCAGGCTACGGCCCCTTGCGGACGAGCGGCTGTCGCCGGGGCGTGTGTTCACCGAGTGGCAAGCCAGCGCTGTGCCCGCAGCGCACCGTGATGCCCCTTGTAGGCCGCCAGCGCCGGCGACCAGGCCGCGATGGCCTCGGCCATCCGGTGGGCGATGTCTGGTCGCATCGACAGGTTGCTCAGCGGCACCTGCTGCGTGCGGATGGTGAACAGGACGGTGCTGGGCGTGGCGAGGCGGCGGAGCGTCTGCCGTTCGCTTCGCAGCCACAGCCCATCGGGTGGATCGACGGAGCGCGCTGGCGAGGGTGTGGGCAGGAAGTAGGTGGGGTCGTCGTGGATGCTCCAGTTGCGACGCCAGACCGGTCGACCCTCCGACAACCGGCCGACGAAGCGGTCGACCCTGGTCCCCAGCTCCTCTGCATAGTGCGCGACCGGAGCGTGCACCGCCGTGAGCGGTTGCCCGAGCTTGTCGGCCAGTCGCCAGTACGAGGGGAAGCAGAGCGAGGCCGCGTCGAGGTGGGGCGAGCCGTCGCGCAGCACGAGCACGCACAGGTCCTCCTGCACCAGGCATCCAGCCGCATCGAGGGGGTGGAGGATCGCGTCGGGCACCGCCCCCGTGACGTCGACGACGAGGTCGAGCACCTCGCGGGAGGCGGCGTCGACGGTGGGGGAGTCGAGAGCGGCGAACACCTCGCCGTGGCGCTCAGTCCGCAGACTGCGCTTGGTGGCGAGGTCGCGCTGGAGGTCGTCATCCGGGAGCAACCACGTGCGGAGCTCGAGGCCGCGTGTGCCCATGCTCAACCAGGGCGGACCCGGGGTGAGGACCAGCTCGTCGAGCCACAGAGGCGGGGTGCCGGACCAGCTCACGACGAGGGCAGGCGCATCGGGGTGTGCGGGATGCCGTCCTCCACGAACTCTGCGCCGTCGACCACGAACCCGCTGCGGGCGTACATCGAGGCCAGGTGGGATTGGGCGTCGAGGACGACGGGTTGCTGCGCGTCGGCCACTGCCACCTCGATGAGCCGAGCGGTGAGGCCCCGGCCTCGCTGGCTCGGCGCCGTGACGACTCGGCCGATCCGATTGCCGCCGCCAGGCTCGGTGAGCACGCGGATGTACGACGCCATCGCACCATCAGGAGATCGGAACCACAGATGAGTGGTGCCGGGCTCCAGGTCGCGACCGTCGGGGTCGAGGTACACGCACTGCTGCTCGACGACGAACACCTCGGAGCGAAGCACGATGGCGGCATAGAGGTCGGCGGCACTGATGGTCGGCCCGGTGGCTCGGCACTGCTCGAGATCGTCCACGTGCGGGACCGTACCGCCGCGGGAGCCCGCCGGCGGCCGACCACTGACCGGTCGGAGGGTTGTCGCAGCGGCTGCGTACCCTGGCGCCGTGGCTCTCCCCGGACCGTCCGAGCTCGGCCGCGCCGTCATCGTCGGCGCGGGCGCGGACGCGCCCGCCGCGTGGGCTGGTGCCGAGCGAGTGCGCGTGGATGAGGCGACGCTGGCCGATCCGTCAGGTGCCGTCGCCGTCTTGCACGATGCATGGAGCCTGCGCACCCCGATCGTGATCGAGCTGGCGGTCGACCCGGCGCGCTTCCGGGCGCCCGAACGGTTCACCGAACCGGTGTGGCGCCTGGGTCCGGGATTCGAGCCGTGGGCCGATCGCCTGCACTTCCTCGTGTGGGCCAACAGCTACGACGCACAGGCAGACGGCGAACCGATCTGGTGGTGGGGGCGCAAGGCCTCCCGCCTCGGCGCGGCCGAGGGCGGCCCCGCCGACGTTCTGCTCCCCGACGGCACCCCGGCCTGGATCGATGGCGGCCCGCGGGCACCCTTGCCCGTGCCGCTCGCCGGAGCAGCGGTCGTGCACCGCGAGTCGGTGGAGCTGGGATCGCTTACGGCCCAACCGTTGGTCGGCCCCGTGCATGCCGAGCTGGCCCCCGACCAGCTCGCTTCGGTCGCGCACGGGTCGGGGCCCGCCCGCATCATCGCCCCGGCGGGTTCCGGCAAGACGCGCGTGCTCACCGAGCGCTACCGCCACCTCTTGGCCGACCGCGGCTACGAGCGGGAGAGCGTCGTCGCCCTCGCCTACAACAGGAAGGCCCAGGAGGAGATGGCGGCTCGCCTGCCTGGCCTCGGTGCTCGCATCCAGACCATCAACGCGTGGGGCTACTCGATCCTCGGGCGGGCGCTCGGTCGACGCCCCGAGCTGCTCGAGGAGCGCGAGATGCGCTCGATCGTAGAGCGCTTGGTGCCGTCGAAGCAGCGCCGGGTGAACACCGACCCCATCGGGCCGTACCTCGACGGGCTGTCGCTCATCCGCCTCGGTCTCCGCCAGCCCGAGGAGGTGGAGGACAGCCTCGACGACGTCACCGGTCTTGCTGCTGCGTACGAGCCGTATCGAGATGAGCTGCGCAGGCGCGGCGTCATCGACTTCGATGAGCAGGTGTTCGGCGCGCTCGAGGCGCTGCTGCACGACGGCGACCTCCGCCGTGCCGTCCAGGCTGATCACCGTCACCTCCTCGTCGACGAGCTGCAGGACCTCACGCCGGCCCACGTGCTGCTGGTGCGGCTGGCGGCGGGACCGGCCGCCGACGTGTTCGCGGTGGGCGACGACGATCAGTGCATCTACGGGCACGTCGGTGCTGATCCCCGCTTCCTGATCGACTACCCGCGGTTCTTCCCCGGTGCGCACGAGCACGCGCTGGAGGTGAACTACCGGTGCCCGGCAGCCGTGACGGCTGCCGCCGCCACGCTCCTCTCGTACAACGACGTGCGGGTGACCAAGACGATCCGCCCCGGTCCCGATGTCGACATCGACCCGGATGCCTTCGTCGTGCAGACCCATGCTGCCGACACCGGCGCGCGAGCCCTGGTCGACGCCGTCACGGGGTGGCTCGCGAATCCCGCCGTCGATCCGGGGGAGGTGGCGGTGCTCGTGCGGGTGCAATCGCTGCTGCTCGCACCGCATGTGGCGCTGGCGGAGGCCGGCCTGCCCGTCGACTCGATCCTCGATGAAGGCGTGCTGAGCCGCCTGGGAGTGCGAGCCGCCCTGTCCTACCTGCGGATCGCCGTGGCCCCCGACAGCCTCAGTGGTGCCGACCTCAGCGAAGTGCATCGGCGGCCCAGTCGGGGCTTGCCCCAGTGGGCCACGAAGTGGCTCGACAACTGCCGATCGATCGACGACGTGCGTCGCGCCGCGGCGCGCATCGATGATGCCAGGGTCGGCGCCAAGCTCGACGATCTCGCTGGAGATCTTGATCGGCTCGCCCGCCTCGCGGCTCGAGGCGCGACGGCGCGCGACTTGCTGACTGCCGTGCGCGACGACATCGGCCTCGGCTCGGCGATGACGCTGCTCGACAGCACCGGTGGTGCCAGCGGCTCACACCTCGATGATCTCGAGGCCCTGCTCCAGGTGGCCGACCTGCACCCGGATGCGGCGTCTTTCGAAGCGTGGCTGCGGCGGGCCTTCCATCGCGAGCGGGCCGACGGCGGGGTGACATTGTCGACCATCCATCGGGTCAAGGGTCGGGAGTGGGACCGCGTGGTGGTGTTCGGCGCCACCGAGGGGTTGATGCCGCATCGACTGGCTGACGACATCGAGGAGGAGCGCCGCGTGCTGCACGTGGGCATCACGCGTGGCCGGCATCGGGTGCTCGTGCTGGGCGATCGCAGTCGCCGCTCTCCGTTCCTCGCTGAGCTCGATGGCAGCGCCGAGCACGGTCACCTGCGCCGGGCGGTCGCTGCTCAGCCGGGCGCATCGGCGCCCAGCACCCGCAAGGCGCCGGAGGTTCGCACGACGTTGCCGGCGGAGATCGGGCAGCAGCTCAAGGTGCTCGGGGGCTACGAGGGAGCCGTGGAGCACGTTGACAAGCAGGGCGTGCGCCTTCGGCTCGGCGACGGCGGCAGCTTCTTTGTGCGATTCGGCGAGCGGGTGCAGCTCGACGGCACACCGCTCACGCTCGCCAAGGCGCCCTCGGCGCTGATGGTCGGTGCCGCGGCTGCGCTGCGGGCATGGCGCCTCGAGCGCAGCAAGACCGATGGCGTGCCGGCGTTCGTCGTGCTGAGCGACAAGCACCTCGACGGGATCGCCGAGCGCCATCCCGCCTCCCTCGCCGAGCTGCGGGCCTGTCCCGGCATCGGCCCGGCCAAGCTCGACACCTACGGCGACGAGATCCTCGAGGTGCTGGCCGGCGTGTCGGCGGCGACCACCGCGGGCTAGGCCATCACGATGTGGCCGTAGGTGCTGCAGAGCCCGGCCGCGTCGATGGCGAGGAAGCTCACGATGAGCACGAGGGCCACCCGGCGCCGCCAGCCTGGTCCCGCGGGCGCGGCAGCGCGTGGGGTGGGCATGTACCAGTCGGGCAGCGACGGCGCAGCGCGGTCGTCGAGCTCCCAGATCGACACGGCGTCGTCACTCAGCGGTGCATCCGGGTCGGCGGCCAAGGCCAGTGCGGTGAGCTCCTCGTCAGTCATCAGATCCTCCTCGCTCCATGACCCTTGCACACCGCGGCCGCGTTCGGACATCGGCTCGGCGGTGGTTGCGCAAGCAAGGACCGTAGACTCGACGCATGGCTGACACCGTGCTCCAGACCGTGCCGCTGGACTTCAGGTGGCCCACGATCGACCCCTTCCTGTTCTGCGTGCACCACGACGACGCGTACCCGCGGGGCAACGGCCACTTCGGACCGGATGCTTCCCTGGAGGGTCGCGACATCGGTCAGGACTTCGCGGGTCTTGACGGCTGGCGGATGTACCACGGGCGCGCAGTGCCCGGCTTTCCGAGCCATCCTCACCGCGGCTTCGAGACCGTCACCTACGTCCGCAAGGGTCTCATCGACCACTCCGATTCGTTGGGCGCGGCGGCCCGATTCGGCCGCGGTGACACGCAGTGGCTCACGGCGGGGCGCGGGATCGTGCACTCGGAGATGTTCCCGCTGCTCGACGAGGGCGCGCCGAACCCGGTGGAGCTGTTCCAGATCTGGGTGAACCTGCCGGCCGACGACAAGTTCGCCGATCCGCACTTCTCGATGCTGTGGGACGGCGACACCCCCCGCGTCCGCCGCGTCGACTCCGGGGGCGGCCTCACTGAGGTGACCGTGATCGCCGGGGCTCTCGACGGGCAGGCGCCCCCGTCACCGCCACCCCGCTCCTGGGCGTCGCGCCCGGAAGGCGACGTCGCCATCTGGCACATTCGGATGGAGTTGGGCGCGCGCTGGACGATGCCCGCCGCCGGCGGGCCCGACACGGTCCGCACCCTCTACGTCTTCGAAGGGGACCAGCTGCGCATCGACGGCACCGACGTGCCAGGCAGCACGGGCTCGGTGATCCGATCCGACCGCGCCGTCGACCTCGAGGCCAGCGGCGACATGGAGGCGCTCCTCTTGCAGGGTCGGCCCATCGGCGAGCCTGTTGCCCAGTACGGCCCGTTCGTGATGAACGATGAGGCTGGCATCGAGCAGGCGTTCGCCGACTACCGCGAGACGCAGTTCGGGGGCTGGCCCTGGCCCGACGACGATCCCGTACACGGGCCCGACCCGCAGCGCTACGCGCGCCGGCCGGACGGCACGCGGGAGCAGCCCCCGTCTGTCTGAGGTTCACTGCTTCGCAATCCATTCCAGCGGCCGGGCCCGTACGATCGTGCGAGCAACTCGACACATCGCCCGAAACGACACCGAGGGAGAGCCAATGGCCGAGCTCGATCGCACCGTGTGGACCGCTCCGGTTCGGAACCTGGTCTGGGTTGCGGCCCTCTTTGGGCATCGATAACGACACCATGTCTGACTACCGCCCCCCACTCACACGACGCGACGTCATCGACCACCTGCGGTTCACCGACGCCACGCCGTCGTCTGGTCCGCCGCGTGTGGGGCTGGAGCACGAGTGCCACACCTATCGGCTGGCCGAGCCCGCGCGCCACCTCCATCCCGACGAGGTGCTCGGCGCGGTGGGCGACGCGGGGCCGCTCGTGCACGGCAGCACCGTGACCGTGGAGCCGGGTGGGCAGGTGGAGGTGGTCACCGCGCCCCTCGAGCCGTGGTGGGCCACCCTTGAGGCACTGCGAGTCGACGGCGCGGCGGTGCGAGAGGCCTTGGCCGTCGCTGGCATCGGCGTGCTGGGCGCTGGCACCGACCCGTTCAGAGAGCCGGCTCGCACGCTGTCGAAGCCTCGCTACGACGCGATGGAGGCCTACTTCGACGAGTGGACTCCGGCCGGCCGGCTGATGATGAGCAGCTGCGCATCGATCCAGGTCAACATCGACAACGGCGATGCCACCACCATGGCTCGCCGTTGGGCGCTCGCTCACTCGATCGGGCCAGCCCTCGCGGCCGCCTTCGCGTGCTCACCGAGCAAGACGCATCGTTCCGCTCGCCTCGCGGCATGGGATGCCATCGATCCGAGTCGCACCCGCCCCGCGCTGGCCAGCGGCGATCTCGGTGACGACTGGGTGGCCTACGTGCTCGCCGCCCGCGTGATGCTGCTCCACGAAGACGACGATCGGTGTGCCGCCGTCGCGGTGCCGATCACGTTCTCGGAGTGGGTCGAGTCGGGGATCGATGGGCGCCGCCCCACCATGGAGGACCTCACCTACCACTGCACCACCTTGTTCCCGCCCGTGCGCCCCCGGGGCTGGCTCGAGCTCCGCTGGCTCGACTCGCTCCCCGCGGGCCTCGCCGAGACCGCCATCGCGGCCATCATCGCCGTGCTGGTCGACGAGGAGTCCGGCGATCGGGCGGCCCACGCCTGCGCGCCCGTGGCCACGGCCTGGGCCGACGCCGCCCGCTACGGGCCCGCCCATCCGGACCTGGCTGCCGCCGCCGTCACCACCCTGCACGACGCGGCCGACGCGCTCGATCGCAGCGGGGCACCCGGCACCTACGCGGAGGCGGTTTCCGACGCGGCCGCCCGGTGGCCGGCCCGCGGTCGATGCCCGGCTGATGATCTCGAGGAGCGGCTGCGGCGTGGGGCGGGCCTCGTCGATCTGGTCGATCCCCCGTCGGAGGTGCATCGGTGGAGCTGAACGAGCGGCTGGCTGGCCTGCTCACCGAGGCCCGCTGTCGCACGCTGTCGATCCTGGCCCCGTACGACGAGGCTGTTCTCCGACGGCAGCACGATCCGCTCATGTCCCCGCTGGTGTGGGACCTCGCGCACGTCGCGAACTACGAAGACCTCTGGCTCGTTCGGGCGCTCGGCGGCGAGGCCATCCGCGCCGACCTCGACGATCTCTACGACGCGTTCAAGCAGCCTCGCGACGTCCGCGAGGCGCTGCCGCTGCTCACGCCGGCCGCAGCTCGGGCCTACGGCGACGCCGTGCGCGCTCACACCCTCGAGATCCTCGCCAGCGCCGACCTCAGCCCCGAGGCATCCGACCCGCTGCTGCGTCACGGCTTCGTGCACGACATGGTGGTGCAGCACGAGCACCAGCACGCCGAGACGCTGCTCGCCGCCGTGCAGCTCCTGCCCATCGAGGAGGGTCACGAGCTGCTGGCTCCGTCCCCGCCGGCTGGACGAGTCATCCCGGCTGCTGAGGTGTTCGTGCCGGCGGGCCGGTTCGCCATGGGCAGCTTCCACCCCTGGTCCTACGACAACGAGCGACCCAGTCACGCGGTCGACCTGGGCTCGTACTGGATCGACACGGTGCCGGTCACCAACGGGCAGTACCAGGAGTTCGTCGACGCCGGTGGCTACGACGATGAGCGCTGGTGGGGTGCCGATGGCTGGGCGTGGCGGCAGGAGGCCGCCCTGACCGCCCCGCAGTTCTGGCGTCGCGATGCGGTCGACTGGGTGCGGGTGCGCTTCGGACGGGTCGAGCGGGTTTGTGCTGATGAGCCGGTGCAGCACGTGTGCTGGCACGAGGCCGACGCCTACGCGAGGTGGGCTGGCAAGCGCCTCCCCACGGAGGCCGAGTGGGAGCGGGCGGCCATCGGCGTCGAGCCCGGCGTCGATCGGGCCAACCTCGGGCAGTGCCACCTCGGGCCGGCTCCGGTCGGGGCCTACCCGGAGGGAGCCAGCGACGTGGGCTGCCAGCAGATGCTCGGTGACGTGTGGGAGTGGACCTCGACTGACTTCGGGCCCTACCCAGGGTTCGTCGCCTTCCCGTACGACGAGTACTCGGCGGTGTTCCATGGCGACCGCTACAAGGTGCTGCGAGGCGGTTCGTGGGCTACGCATCCCTCCGCCTCTCGCAGCACGTTCCGCAACTGGGACCTGCCTATCCGCCGCCAGATCTTCGCCGGGTTCCGCTGCGCCCGCGACGCCGAGCAAGGAGACGTCCGCTGATGTGCCGCCACCTCGCCTACCTCGGGCCGCCCCGCTCGCTCGCGTCGCTCCTCTATGACCCGCCGCAGTCGCTCGAGCGGCAGAGCTGGAAGCCGAGCTACCAGCGCGAGGGAGCCATGAACGCCGACGGTTGGGGAGTGGGGTGGTGGGACCCGGAGGTCCGTGAGGTGCCGGCCCGCTACCGCACGGCCGCACCGATGTGGACCGACACCTCGTTCCGGTCGGTGGCCGACGTGGTGCACGCCGGGGCGATTGCCGCTGCGGTGCGCAGCGCCACCCCACCCTCGCCCATCGTCGACACGGGCAATGCCCCCTTCAGCGCCGGGCGGTGGCTCTTCTCGCTCAACGGCTTCATCACCGGCTTTCGAGGCGAGGTTGGCGAGGAGCTGCGTCGATCCGTCTCCCACAAGCGCGCCATCGGCATCGAGGGAACCACCGACACCGAGGTGCTCTTCGCCCTCGTGCTCGACGTGCTCGACGCGGGTGCCTCGCCGACTGTTGCCCTCGCCTCGGTCACGGCGGACGTGCTGTCGCGCACCGAGGGGAAGCTCAACCTGCTGCTCGCCGACGGCTTCGGCATCGCCGCATCGGCGTGTGGGAACTCCCTGTTCACCCTCGTCGACGATGGCCTCGCGGCCGGCGGCGTGCTGCTCGCCTCAGAACCCCTCGACGACCACAGCGCGTGGGTCGAGGTGCCCGACGGCTCCGTGGTGGAGGCCGCCATCGGTGGCCTGCGCACCACGCCACTCGCCGCTGTCCAAGGAGCCTCATGACCATGCCCCAGGCGCTCGGCCCCCGCTGCACGATCGTGGCCCACCTCAGCTCCGACGATCTCACCCTGGCGCTGCGCCACGATGCCCGCACCGGGCTCGCTGCCACGCCCAAGCACCTCCCGCCGAAGTGGTTCTACGACGAGCGCGGCTCGCAGCTGTTCGATGACATCACCCGCCTGGACGAGTACTACCCGACGCGGCGGGAGACGGAGATCCTCGAGCGGGAGGCCAACCGCATCGCGTCGATCACCGGCGCCCACACGTTGGTGGAGCTCGGGTCAGGCACCTCGACGAAGACGAAGCTGCTGCTCGACGCGCTCGATGGTGCGGGCACGCTCACCCACATCGTGCCCTTCGACGTGTGCGAACCGATCCTGCGAGAGGCGGGACCCGACCTCGCGGCGCGCTATCCCGGGGTGCAGGTTGACGCCGTCGTGGGGGACTTCGAGCGCCACCTCGGCCGGCTCTCGCTCGGCGACGGAACGCTCGTCGCCTTCCTCGGTGGCACCATCGGCAACCTCGGTCCGATCGAACGAGCCAAGTTCCTCGCTGAGCTGGCCGACCAGATGGAGTCGGGCGACTGGCTCCTTCTCGGCACCGACCTCGTCAAGGACCCGGCCCGGCTGGTGGCCGCCTACGACGACGCCTCCGGCGTGACGGCGGAGTTCAACCGCAACGTGCTCCACGTGCTCAACCGTGAGCTCGGCGGCGATCTCGACCCTGAGCGGTTCACGCACGTGGCGCTGTGGAATCCCGACCAGGAGTGGATGGAGATGCACCTGCGCGCTGATGGCGATCAGCACGCGCGTCTGGCGGCGCTCGACCTCGACGTCGACTTCGCCGATGGCGAGCTGCTGCACACCGAGATCAGCGCCAAGTTCACCGTCGACCGCATCGAGCGGGAGCTCCGAGCCGGGGGACTGGATCCCGTCGAGATCCTCGAGGACGCGGCCGGCGACTTCGCCGTAACCCTCGCCACCAAGCCCTGACCACCTTCGGGCCCACGTACCGAGTGTCGGCCAACCCGTGCGGCAGACCTGAACTCGGGATCCTCTGGGAACGCACCTAGCCAGTCGGTTTGTCCAGCGTTGGAGCGACAGTTGCTGAGCCCGCTGGCCCGCCAACGAGATTGTCGCTCCAACGCTGGACCGATCGAGGCCACGAGCTATCGCCGGTTCTTTGCGCCCCGAGACGTTCCGTGGGTAAGGCCCGCCCCGCCGTTAGGAGCGTCTACGGACCACCCAGCCGGTGCAAAACGACGTCGAGCCCCGGCCACGGCGGACCCTCGCCCAGGCTCTCCTGGACGCACCGCGCCAAGAGCCACCGCCGGACCCGCCCGGCGTCGAGACCGGCCAGGTCGGCGACCTCGGTAAGCAGCCCGATCGGGTCGGCTTGCAGCGATCCGTTGCAGTTCAGCAGGTGCTGCAGCACGTCGTAGTGCGGGTCGCCGACGTAGGGCTTGGGATCGATGAGCAGCCACGGGTGGCGCTCGCCGGATAGGACGTTGCCGGCGTGCAGGTCGGTGAACAGCAGAGCCTCGGCCGGTCCGGTGCGCGACAGCTCGCGGAACAGCGCCAACCCCTCGCGGGCCAGCCCGCGGTCGAGTCGTGCCGGGTCGGCAGCGAGTCGCGCCTCGGCGTGAGTCACCCAGTCGTCGGCCATCACCGACAGCGGACGGAACGGGTGGTCAGACGGCAGGTCGACGGCCCAGACCGACCGGAGAAGGTCGGTGACGACGACGTGCTGCTCGGCCTCGGGGCGTCCGCGCAGCTCGGTCCCGGGGCGGCACCGCTCGAGCAGCATCGCGGCTGTGTCGGGTGCCAGGTGCTCGAACACGTACACCTCGACGGCCCCCTGACCGCCGAGCGCGGCCAACCCCTCCGCCTCGTGCAACGCCTCCGTGTGCTGCCACGCCACCTTGAGCACGACCTCGTGTCCGTCGCGGTCGATGCCCGGCGCGACCCACGAGCAGTTGCCGCCCGGCTCGAACGGCTCGCCGAGATCCAGTCCCCAGCGCGCGGTCAGCTCCTCGACCCGGTCCGGCAGCGCTGCCAGCCACTCCACCCGCGCCAGCCCGCCGACATCGGTCGAGGCCTGCAGGTAGGTGGGTACGCGCAGCTTCGCAGCCATGCGGCACACCGTACGGGTCGGGTCGACGTCTACTGGTTCAAGTAGCGCAGATCTCGACGCCTATATCGCTGCGACCAACGCCGAGTCGACCCGGCCAGAACCGCGCGTAGCTCGCTGACTGCTCACGAGCTCGTCTCCAAGTCGGGGTACTCGTCGATCGCCGATCGCAACCGAGCTAGAGGGAGGCCGCACCTGGTCTCCTCGGCCACCTTGACCTCTCCACCGAGGCATCACGAGACCGCCACAGGCCCCGTCGTCCGGCTCCTGGGCGAACCGGGGCGAGGCGCCGATCCGCTGGGGCAGGCAGACTGACCGTGATGGCCGCCGACAGGGTCCTGCTTGTGCGTCGTCCTCTCGCCCTGGTGTCTGGCGGTCTCGTGCTGGTTGTCATCGACTTCCGTACGGAGTCGTTGGACCTCCTGTCAGATCCGGTGGGGTGGATCCTTGTGGCCATTGGTGCGGCCGCGCTGTACTTGCCGCGTTCAGCGTGGCTGAGTGTCGCGGCTGCGGGGCTGAGCGTGTCGGATGCGTTCCTTCCGTTCCGCACGGTCGTCGTCGATCCCGTCACCAACGAGCGCGTCGCTCGATGTGCGGTTCTCATGTGCGGCGCACGGGTCGAGTTCGACCCGGTGTCGGGTTGGCGCCTGGCGGCGATAGCGGCCTCCATCATCGTTGGCGGAGCAGCGGTGGCGTCGCTGGCAGCAGGTCTGCGTGGGAGGGCGCGGGCCGAGGGGGACAGGGCCTCGGCCGCCCGCCTGGGTCTCCTGCTCGGTGTGCTCGCCCTGGGCTGGACGACGCCACCCCTCGTCGGGATCAGCTGGGCGATCGCTTCGAATGGCGGCTTCTACGATCCGATCTGGAACGGCTCGGCCGAGTACGTCGGGCTCGTCGGGTGGGGGCTCATGGCATGGTTCGTCATCGAGCTCTGTCTGCGGAGCGCCATGGGCTGGGCGACGCCACGCGCAACGCCTTCTCCGTCTCCGTGCGGCGAACGTCGCTGACCTTGTAGCTGCCAGCGTGCCCCTCCACGTGCGGTGGTGGGCTCACCTATCGCCGTCTCGAACACCGCAGACGGGATTCCCTCGTGGCCAAACAGATCGGCGCATCGCGCGCCCGGGATGAGCTACTGGCGGGGGGATCGGGCGGGAGGGATGCGGCAGGCTCCGTCGGGAGCGAAGCGGCCGGGGCGTATGCCTAGGGCGAGGTAGAACCGGGTTCGTTCGTGCTCGTGTGCGATGGCGGCCGCGAGCTCGACGAGTGCCGCCTTGCCGAACCTGACCGCGAGATCGTCGCGTAGGTCGGTGAGGTCTGGCACTGGCCGCTCCGAGAGCGCTGTCGCGAACCGGAGAACCAGTCGTTCGTCGTCGTTGAAGGCATCGCTGGTCTCGAAGTCGTCGAGCTCGAGGAGGTGACGCTCGGTGATCTCAGAGTGCTGGGCGAGGGCAGCGCCGATGTCCAGGCAGAACTCGCATCCAACGATCGACGCGACGCGGCATTGCGCGAGGAGCTTCAGACGGTGCTCCATCCGATTGCTGAGCGACTCGGCGATCTCTCCCGCGCCAATGCCAATCGCCAGGAGCGGGCGCCGGGCGAGCCAGCGAGGGAGATCCAGGCGGTTCTCTCGCCACCGGGACATCACCCGCACCTGCCCACCGATGTTCTTCAGGACTCGCACATCCGACAGTCCAGCGCAGCCCGGACACACAGCCCAACTCAGGCGCCGTAACGCACCGAACCCGCGCACCGAACCTCGCCGACGGCCGTCGCATCGAGAGAGCCGAATGGCGCTTCGTGAGTGCCCTCGAGCCGGCGCTGGGAGCAGCCTGTTCCGACCCCGGCTTACCTTGCCGATGAGACGATCGTGCCCGATGCGAGATCATGCAGGCCGCGATGAAGACGCGGCCTCAGCACAAGTATCAAGACCATGAAGGTGTAGACCGCATCGAACGGTTCAAGGGCTGGCACCACGAGAGCGGCAATCGAGCCGGCAATGATCACGAGCCATCTGAGGACCGACTGCTGGAGAGATGGGAGTGATCCGGAACTGAAGTCGACGATCCGGGTTCCGAGGGCAATCTTCCCGACCGTCTGACCGTGGCGGGCAACGAGCGTCACCTCGTAGATCGCAACGACGGTCAAGCTAAGCGCACGACGAGCCACGCCATCCGTGAGAGCCGCGAGGAGCAGGATCGCCGGCAGCAGGACCAGGCCGTCAATCAGGCGAGCCGCCAGCCGTTGACCGAACGTCGGCTCGGTAAAGCCCGGCGGCGGCACACCAGCGTCGCGAGCATCGGAAGAGGTTGTCCCGGTAGTCGTGGAAGTTGAGGTGGCGGTCCCCCGCCTGAGACCTGCCGGCTGGTAGGTGTCGGGTTCGCCAGAACAACGACTACCCAAGCAAGGGGACCACCATGAA
>JBKJIE010000096.1:0-16181 GCA_046598715.1 Acidimicrobiales bacterium
ACCAAGACGAACCCGACGGGTTCCTCAAGACCGGTTCTGGCAACGACACCTTCGCCGTCTCCTACTACCAGCCCGATGACATCCCGGTGAGCGCCGCCCTCACCCGGCAGTTCACCACCTTCGACCGGTACTTCTGCTCGTGGCTCGGCTCCACCTACCCGAACCGCGAGTACATGCACTCCGCGCAGAGCGGTGGCATCACCAACAACGACTTCCCACCGCAGCGGGCGGGCACCAACCCCGAGTGGGCGGCGGGCTTCGACTGGCCCACCATCTGGACCGCGCTCGACGCCAAGGGCGTGACCTGGAAGTACTACTATTGCAACCTCCCCGTGATCTCCCTGTGGGGTCCGCGCCACGCCAAGGGCGCCCATCACGTGTCGGAGTACTACGCCGACTGCGCGGCGGGCACCCTGCCGCAGGTGGCCTTCATCGACCCGTTCTTCGTCGCCCCAGACGGCATGGCCAACGACGACCATCCCCACGCCGACATCCGCCTCGGCCAGATGTTCATCTCCGACATCACCCGCTCGTTCATGGAGTCGAAGCACTGGCACGACGGCGCGCTGTTCGTCACCTACGACGAGTGGGGCGGCTTCTGGGACCACGTCACCCCGCCCGTGGTCGCGGACCCGCGCTCAGGCGATCCGGACGGCGAGTTCGGCAAGCTCGGGTTCCGCGTGCCCACGCAGCTCATCAGCCCCTTCGCCGCGGGAGGCCGCGTGGACCACGGGTTGTACGACCACACGTCGATCCTCAAGTTCATCGAGACCAACTGGGGATTGAAGACGATGGCGGATTGGGATCGGGGCACGCGCGACCCGGGCAACCGAAACATCCGCAACGCCTTCGGGACCTTTGGGTACGACGGGGCATCGAGGGACGCGTTCCTGAACATGCCGGCCTTCGAAGCCCCCGCGGCGGCCAACGTGCCCTGCGCGGGACACGACACCCCCGTGTCCGACCTGTTCGAGCTGGTGAACAACGGCTGGATGGATACCTACGGGTTCCGCACGGACTTCCCCTTCGCCGACGCCTATCGCTCCACCCTGCCCATCCTGCGGTAGCTCGCCGCCGAGGACCATCCCCGTCGCTGACCACCGCTGGTGGAACGCTTTGACGCGTGGTTGCCACGGTGGGCCGGCGACAGCAGGTGCAGCCCAGGCCGCGTCACATGGCGCCGCCACCAGCACCGCGCCACCTCCGACGGACGCGGCGACACCTTCCGCACGCTCGACTCGTCGCGATGGCGGCGCTCGTCGTCGGGGCCACGGTGGGCACAGCGATGGTCACGCTCGATCGTCAGGCGGCACGACGCGCCGAAGCGCCCGTCGTGCCGATCGTGGCCGGGGGCACCGACCGCGTGTGCGCGGACCCCGCCAGCCTCGAGGCGCGGGCAGGGCTGGTGCTCGTGGTGGGACTGCCCGGGGTCACGAAGGCCAGCGATCCCCTGATCGACGTGCTCGCCGATGTGGGCGTCGGCGGGGTGATGCTCCGCAACGAGAACCTCCTGAGCCTGCGCCAGGCCAAGACCCTCATCGCAGGGTTGCGGCACCGGCTCGGAGAGCACCTGCTGGTGGCCGTCGACGAAGAAGGCGGCCGGGTGACCTCGATGCGCGCGCTCGGCAGCACCACACCCTCCGCGCGCCGGCTGGGACGAGCCGGCCCCAAGGCCGCCCGCGCCGCCGGCAAGGAGCTTGGCGAGCTCGCCGCGTCGATCGGGGTCGACTGGGTGTTCGCCCCGGTGGTGGACATCGACGGCCGGGCGTCCGACGGGGTCATCGGTGACCGATCCTTCGGGGCCGACGCCGCCACCGTGATCGACGCGGCGGGCGCGTTCGCGCAGGGTCTGCACGAGGCCGGGGTGGCCGCCACGATCAAGCACTTCCCCGGCCACGGCAGCGCTGACAGCGAACCGCACGCAGGCACCACCGCTGACCAGCGCACTCGCGACGATCTGCTGACGGCCGACATCCGACCCTTCGATGCGCTCATCGCGCAGGGCGCCGAGGCGGTCATGGTGGGCCACGTCACGTATCCGAACATCTGGGGCCCGATCCCTGCCAGCCTCTCGCCTGGCATCTACCAGCTGCTCCGCCAGCGGGGCTTCACGGGGCTGGCGATCACCGACGCGATCGGGATGGGGGCCATCTACAACACGTGGGGCTTCGGTGAGGCCCCCGGCATGGCGCTCGCGGCGGGCGCCGACGCTGTGCTCGTCACCCAGGGCGACCGAGCCCTCGAGCTCCGCAACGGGATCGTCAGCGCGGTACGAGTCGGTGAGCTCGACGAGCCTCGGTTGGACGACGCGGTGCGACGGGTCCTTGCCCTCCGAGGCGACGACCCCAGCAGCACCCTGTGCCTCTGACCTCGGGCTAGGCGCCGGCGGTGGCGCGATCGCGGTCGTCGAGATAGGTACCCGCGGCGCGAGCGGCTCGCTCGATGAGCTCGCTGGTGCGGCTGAAGTCGTTGCGCTTGAGCCCGCCCGGATCGATGCCGGGGAGCACGACGATCTCCACGCCCGCTGGAGGCGCGGCGCTGGCCTCGGCGAGGAACCGGTGGTTGCGGGCGATGCTGAACGACTGGAGCAGCACGTCGATGGGCCGCTGCGGTCGCGGCCTCGGACGGTCGAAGTTGCCGACGTGGAGCACGTAGATCCGGTCGCACCCGTGCTGCAGCGCCCGCGAGATCGGCACGTTGTCGACGACGGCGCCATCGATGAAGAGCTCGCCGTCGATCTCCACGGGCGGGAGCACCGCGGGCAGGGCCGCGCTGGCGAGGATCGGATCGACGATGGGACCGGCGCTGAACCAGCGCTCACGGCCGGTCGACAGCGACGTGGCCACAACCTCCACCGGCACGGCCGCGTCTTCGAAGCGATCGAAGGTGACGCACCGCTGGATGACGCTCCGCAGGCGATCGTTGGCGCAGAGGCTGAGCGCGCGGCGCACGATCATCCACGGTCCCGTGAGCCGACCGGCCGGGAAGATGTCGTCGGGCCGCAGGCCCAGCCAGGTCTTGGCCAACGCGTCCACGCCGTCAGCGGTCGGCGCACCCGCGACGGCGACCGCGTTCAGGGCGCCAACGGAGCAGCCGAGGATGACGTCGGGCTCGATGCCCCGGTCGATGAGGGTGCGCAACATCCCCACCTGTACGGCGCCGAGGTTGCCGCCGCCACCCAGCACGAAGCCCGTCTTCGGTCCGGCACGCCCGGGACGTAGATCGATGACCGGCATGGCCCTCCCCCACGTCCGATTGTCCGATATCTCCAGCATCCGCCCTGCCGGGCCTCTTGCGAATGGGCCAATCGAGCCCTTCGCCATGGCCAGGTGGGACTAGTCAGCCCGTGGTCACGCCAGCAGCCCCTGCACGTGCGCGGACCCCGACGTGGGATCGCCCACCAGCTCCACGGTGGAGGTGGCCAGCCGGGTCGGGGGGTCGATGTCGAGGAGGTCGAGGCAGCGGGGTGGATGGCCAGACGGGCTGAGGGCCTCCGCGTCGGCCTCGCGCCCTAGCGCGATCACCTCGTCGAGCAGGGAGCGGGAGTCGGGCCCGAGGAGGGCGAGGTCGTCGGACACCAGCGCCATGCCGCCGCTCACCCCCACCGCCAACGCCCACGCCCGTACCTGCTCGGCATCGAGCTGCGTCTTGTCGGTGCGCAGCATAAGGCAGTCGGGATCGTTGAGCCACAGGCGCCGGTGGAGGAAGGAGCGGCTGAGCGTGTTGCGCCAGGCGTTGACCGTCGCCGGCTCACCGCCCTCGTGGCCGGCCGGGCGGTAGGCACCATCCGGCGCGTGCCACCACGGCCCCACGTCGGCGCCGATCCGCATGCCGTCGACCACGCCCACCGTGGCCCCAAGGGGCGCGCCGCACCCGAGCAGGAAGGCGTCGGGCCCTGCGCCGCGGCGCACGGCGTCGAAGCCGGCCCGCACCCGCTGGGCCGGCGTGCGGGTGGGGTCGGCGTAGCCGCCGCGCAGGGACGGGGCATAGGTGAAGTCGAGCTTGAGGTAGGGAAAGCCGGCGTCGACGAGCGCTCGCGCCACGTCCTCGATGCGTTCGAGCGCGTCAGGGTTCGTGGTGTCGAGCGTGTGGACGGCACCGCCCCAGCCGTCGTTCACCATGCCCACGAGCGGGGATCCGGTGGCGGCGTGGGTGGCCAACCAGTCGGGATGCTCGGCCGCCACCCGCGAGAAGGGGCTGGCCAGGAACGGGGCCAGCCAGATGCCCGGGGTGCGACCCTCGGCGGCGATGGCCGAGGCCAGGCCGTCGATCGGCGTAGGGAAGCGGTCGTTCGTGGTGAGCCAGTCGCCGATGGCCGACTGGAAGCCGTCGTCGAGCTGGAACACGTCGAAGGGCCACGCGCCGGCTTGGGCCAAGTTGGCTCGGAGGTCAGCCTCGGTGACGTCGTGGAAGTAGTGGTACCAGGAGCACCAGCCCACCTGGTACGGCGCCCGGGTTCGGGCGCTGGCCGCCGTGCCGAGCGCGGCGGCCCACTCTTCGAGGAGCGGCGACGGGTCACCCTCCCCCGTCGACAGCGCCACCTCGTGCAGCTCGCGCCGCTCGCTGCTCTCCAGCACCGCGCCACCGAAGAACGCCTCGATCCAAACCTCGATGGCGTCGGAGCCGTCACGCGCGGGACGCACCCGGATCGTGCCGTCGTGCTCCCACCCGCCGAGGAACCCGATCACCGCCACCGAGCCAGTGGCGTCGCGCAGTGCGGTGACGAGCTCGCTGCGGAGCTCCCCCGCCTCGGCGGGATCAGGATCGGCGTGGTGCATCCCCAGCACGAGCGACCGCACTCCCTCGGCACGAGACGGGTCGTCGTCGACGCGGAAGGTGGCCACCGCCGTCGGCGACCACGACTGGTAGCCGTGGCACAGCACGCGCAGCGGCTCCACGACTGCCTCCAGTCGACACACGAGCGCCACCGCGTCGACGGCCACGAGGTCGTCGGCTCGGTTGATCACCGACCAGGTGAGCTGTTCAGCAGTGGCCGACCACTCCACCTCGATGTCGTGCGGCCGGGGGCCCCGCACCTCCACCCGATCCACGCGCAGCTGCATGGCGGGCGAGGCTACGGGCTACGCCGACGGCTCGGTGCCGACGATCCCGACGAAGCTCACCATCTCGCCGGGGTAGCCACCGAGGTTGTGAGTGAGGGCGAGGTGGCGGTCGGTGGCGGTTGCGATCTGGCGGTCGGCGGGCGCCTCGTGGCGGAGCTGCAGCCAGGCCTCGAACATCATGCGCAGCCCCGACGCGCCGACCGGGTGGCCGAAGCTCTTAAGACCACCGTCAGGGTTCACGGGGAGGTCGCCCGTGAGATCGAAGGCGCCGGCCTGGATCTCCTTCCACGCCGTGCCGCGCTCGCAGAAGCCGAGGTCCTCCATGAGCACGAGCTCTGTGGGCGTGAAGCAGTCGTGCACCTCGGCCATGGCCAGCTCGCTGCGCGGGTCGGTGATGCCCGCCTGCGCGTAGGCGTCGGCCGCGCAGGCGGCGATCTCCGGAAACGTCGTGTAGTCGTAGGCCGGATCGGTGAGCCCTGATCCGTTGCCCGCCACGAAGCTCAGCGCCTTCACGTACAGCGGGTCGTCCGTGTAGCGATGCGCATCCCCAGCGCGACAGACGATGGCCGCCGCCGCGCCATCGGCCACACCGGCGCAGTCGAACACCGACAGGCAGCCCGCTACATCGGGCATGGCGAGGATCTGCTCGACGGACATCTCGCGGCGGAACTGCGCTCGGGGGTTGCGGGCCCCGTTGTGGTGGTTCTTCGACGCGATCCGGGCGAGCACCGCCTTGAGCTCGTCCATCGGCACGCCATAGCGCTGGGCATAGGCCGGCGCGACCATCGAGAACATGGCCGCCGCCGTGAGCGTGCGCTGCGTGCCGTCGCTGGGCACGGGGAAGGCGTTGAGGCCTTGGTAGCCCGAGTCCTTCACCTTCTCCACGCCGACTGCCATCGCGAGGTCGTAGGCTCCGGAGGCCACCGCGTAGGCCGCCTGCCGCAGCGCTTCCGAGCCCGTTGCACACATGTTCTCCACGCGGGTGACGGGCTTGCCCTCGAGCTGCAGGGGCTTGGCCAGCACCATCCCTGACATGCCCCCCTGCGCGGTGCCGAGCCAGTACGCGTCAACGTCGTGCTTGGTGACAGCCGCGCTCTCGAAGGCCTCCCCGGTGGCGTCGATGAGCAGGTCGTCGAGGCTCTTGTCCCAGTGCTCGGCGAAGCGCGTGCAACCCATGCCCACGATCGCCACGCGGTCCTTGATCCCGTGTGATGCCATCAGATCAGCCCCATCAGACGAGCCGCGCCTTCCAGAAGTAGTTGTGGATCCCGTCGGCCGTGAAGAGCCTGCGGAAGGTGAGCTCCACGCGGGCACCGATGCGCACCTGGTCGACGTCGATGTCGGTGAGCTCCACCGGCAACCGACCGCCACCGTCGAAATCGACCACCGCGAACACCACCGGCGGGCTGGGCGAATAGGCGAGCCGGTCGACGGTGAAGGTGGCGATCGTGCCGGGCACATCAGCCATCGGGGTGGCGGTCGGGTCGCCCGGCTGCGGCGGCAGGTGCACGTCACCGGCGTCGCTGCTGGATCCCACGAAGCCGAACTTCCACTCGCTCGACCGCGCCGAGGCCGACGCCGACGGGCGCGCCGGTTCGGGGCGACGCGGCGGCTCGGCGGGCAGCAGGCCGCGCCAGCGGAGGTAGGTGCCGTAGGAGATCGGGGCGCCGGCGGCCGACTGCGCGGCGACTGTGCGGGCGGGCTGCCACGCCGCGACGGCATCGGTGGTGCGGAACAGCAGGACGTCGGCACCGTCGGCGAGGGTGACGAGTGCGATCACCTGACCGGGCGCGGCCGACTCGAGGGCCGACGTGAGCAGGAGCGCGGGATGCGCAGCACCGGTGTTGCCCACGGTGCCGCTGAGGTCGTCAACCAGGCGGTCGCCTGCACCCAGCTTCTTCGCGGTTGCCGCGTTGGCCCGCGCATGCGAGCCGGTGATGACGATGCGGTCGACCTGGTCAGCCACGAGCCCCGCCGCCTTCAGCGCGTCGTCCCACGCCGCCAGACCGAGGGGCACGTAGCGCGTCTCGGCGAAGCGCTCCTCCCACACCTTCGAGCGCGCGTCGCCCGGGGTGCGCCAGCGATCGAGGAACTCCTCGGTGGCGCTGCCCGTGCCCAGGTGGTCGGCCAGCACCGGCCCGTGGGCGTCGTCGCCCACCACAAGAGCGGCGGCGCCGTCACCGAAGGCCGCTTCGTCGGGGCCACCGGCCAGCCCGCTGCGGAGGTCGGCGCTCACCACGACCTGCGTGCCGGTGCCGCTGAGCGCGGCGTGAAGGGCCCCCATCGCGGAGCGGATCGAGCCGTTGACGTCGAACGCTGGCGTGGCCGACGCGAGGCGCAGCGCGGCGTGGATGGTGGTGGCGTTGGTCTTGTCGGCGTAGGCGGGCGCGACCGTGGAGAACCACAGCGCGCTCGGCGTGCGACCCTCGAGCGCTCGCAGGGCAGCGCGGGCCGCCTCGACGCCCATGGTGGTGGTGTCCTCGTCGTAGCTGGCCACGGTGCGGGTGCCCTTGCCGCCGCCGCCGCCGGCCACCGCCGCGATGGTGGTGCGGTCGAGCCGCCGGTGGGGCAGGTAGGCGGCGGCGCCGATGATGCCCCTCACGTCGCCGTCCCAGCCGGTGCCATCCCCCGAGCGTACGAGGGAATCTGACGGGTCGTCACATTTGTCGTACCGTCCGAACATGCGCCTCGGAGACATCGCCAACGCCGCTGCGGCGGACAACGGCAAACCCCTCGACGGCGTGCGCATCCTCGCCCTCGAGCAGATGCAGGCCCTCCCCTACGCCACGCAGCTGCTCGCCCGCCTGGGGGCAGAGGTCGTGAAGGTGGAGCACCCCAAGGGGGGCGACCTCGGTCGGGGGTCGCAGCCCGCCATGACCGATCCAGCGGGGCGCGCCGTGGGCGCCACCTTCCTGCGCAACAACCTGGGCAAGCGCAGCATCTGCGTGGACCTGAAGACCGATGCCGGCCGCCAGCTCGTGCTCGACCTCGCGCCGCACTTCGACATCCTCGCCGAGAACTCGAAGTCAGGGGGCATGGGGCGCCTCGGCCTCGGCTACGCGGACATCGCAGCGGTGCACCCGCGGGTGATCTACCTCTCGGTGTCTGGCTTCGGGAACGCGGCATCGCCCGGCGAGGTGCGGTCGCCCTACGACGCGTGGCCGGCGTTCGCACCGATCGTCGAAGCGATGTCAGGCATCTACGAGTTCAAGCGCCGCGGCGACGACCCCCCGCTGGTGGCCCCGATGGGCGCGCTGGGCGACATCGGCTCCGGCCTCTACGCCGTGATCGGCGTGCTGGCCGCCCTCCGCCACCGCGACGCCACCGGCCTCGGCCAGCAGATCGACATCGCCATGCTCGACGCGATGGTGGCCATGACCGACCTCGTCACGAACTTCTGGTCGCTCGGCCTGCGCGATGGGGACGTGGCGCCGCTCATCATGGACGGCTTCCGAGCCAACGACGGTTGGTTCATCATCCAAGTCGGGCGCGAGCCGCAGTTCGCCATGCTGGCACAGCTCGTCGGCCAACCAGGTTGGGTCGACGACCGGCGCCTCGCCGATCGCCAGGGGTGGGTCGACCGCCTCGACGATGTGATCCGTCCGGCCGTGGAAGCCTGGGCGGCCGACAAGTCTCGCGTCGAGGCGTGCGAGGCGATGTCGGCGGCCGGGATCGCCGCGGGCCCCTGCTTCCGCGACGACGAGGTGGTGCACGACCCTCACGTCGCGGCCCGCAACATGCTCGTGGAGATGCCGCGAACCGACGGGGTCGCCGAGCCCGTGCTCATCCCCGGCAACCCGGTGAAGCTCACGCAGGTCGCCCAAGGCCCGGAGACCCGCGTCCCCTGGCTCGGCGAGCACACCGACGAGGTGCTCACCGCCGAGCTGGGCCTCTCCCCTGATCAGCTGGCCGCCCTCCGCGAGGACGGCGTCATCGCCTGACGAGCAAGGTCAGGTCTCGCGACCTCGGAAGGGGCCCAGGTCAAGGGCGCCGCGACAACCCGACGCGTGCTCGTGCAGGTCCAACCACTCGTGGGCCAACCGGTCACCAACGCTCGTAAACGCACAAGTCAGCCAGGCGAGCGGTCACGCCACTTGTGCATCTTCAGCCACTCGTGCGCCAACCGGTCACCAACGCTCGTAAACCCACAAGTCACACCACCGGCGGCTCCCGCTGGCGGCCAGACGCCGCCCACTCCGTCGTCGCGCCCTTGACCTTCCCGCGTCGCCAACGCTCGCCAGCGCACGAGTCAGACGTGCGGTCACGTCCGGGTCAGCCCTGCTTCTTCTCCGGGCGCCAGAAACCGGCGAGCAGCGCCAGCGCGCCGCCGCCACCGGCGACCGCCGCGATGGCCAGACCCGAGGCGCCGGGCGTGGGCTCGAAGAGGTCGAGGGCGTTGTCGAGCGACCACTCACCGGCACCGAGGACGGCGATGGCGAGCCCCGCGAAGGTGAGCGTCATCACGTACTCCCAGCCCTCGCCGGGCCGGAAGATGAAGAAGCCGTTGCCGCGGTGGTTGGTGATCCAAGCCACGAGCATCACGCCGATGATGACGGCGCCGCCGAACGGGGTGAGCAGGCCGAGGACCAGCAGCACGCCGCCAACCACCTCCATGAGGCTGGCCAGCCAGGCATGGAGGATGCCGGGCTTCATGCCGAGGCTGGCGAACCAGCGACCGGTGCCGGCGATCTTGCCGCCGCCGAAGATGTGGTTGATGCCGTGGGCCAGCATCACGGCGCCCAGAGCGCATCGGAACACCAGCAGGGCGAGGTTGATCGAGTCGGTATCGCTCATCGGGCGCGACGCTAGTGGGGGCTGCGCCTACGCTCGGCCGATGGCCCGATCCCGTGTGCGCACCGCCGTCACCCTGGTGGGCCTGGCCACCGCGGCGGCCGCTGGCGTGCTCGCCGTGAAGGAAGCACGACGCCGGGCCGAGGCCGCGTCGTCTTCCCCGATCGACACCTCCAGCAGAGCCCAGCGCAGCGCCGCGATGGCAGCGATCGGCGCCAAGGCGGGCGGGGCCTACGCCGTGCATCGCGCTCGCCGCGCCTTCGCGTCGGCCGAGCGCCAGGTGTTCCTCGACCACCAGTTCGAGCTGAAGACAGCCGAGTCGATCACCGAGGCGCTGGGCAACATGAAGGGCGCCATGATGAAGCTCGGCCAGATGGCCAGCTACCTCGACCAGGGCATGCCCGAGCACGTGCGGGCGGCACTGGCCGAGCTCCAATCGAACGCTCCACCGATGAGCGCCGAGCTCGCCGCCCAGGTGGTGACCGAGGAGCTGGGTGACGCACCAGAGCGCATCTTCGCCGAGTGGGACGCAGAGCCGATCGCAGCTGCTTCGATCGGCCAGGTGCACCGCGCCCTCACCCAGGACGGCCGAGCGGTGGCGGTGAAGGTGCAGTACCCGGGTGTGGGTGAGGCGATCCGATCCGACCTCGACAACGCCGGGCTCCTCTTTGCCGCCGTCGGCATGCTGTTCCCCGGACTCGAGCCCGAGCCGCTCGTCGACGAGCTGCGCACCCGGCTCGTGGAGGAGCTCGACTACCGGCTGGAGGCCGACAACCAGCGCCTCTTCGCCGACTTCTACCGGGGGCACCCCTTCATCCACGTGCCCGAGGTGGTCGCCGAGCTGTCGACGGAGCGCGTGCTCACCACCGAGCTGGCCGACGGCGTCCGCTTCGAGGTGGTGGAGACCTGGGCGCAAGAGGAGCGCGACCTCGCCGCGGAATCGATCTTCCGGTTCGTGTTCGGCAGCCTCTACCGCCTCCACGCCTTCAACGGCGACCCCCACCCGGGCAACTACCTCTTCCGCCCCGGCGGACAGGTGACCTTCCTCGACTTCGGGCTCGTGAAGCGGTTCTCCGCCGAGGAGATCAAGGTGCTGGAGCGCATGATCACGGCCATGGTGCTCGACCACGACATCCCCGAGTACCGGCGCACCATCGAGGAGATCGGGATGCTCCAGCCCGGCTCGTCGTTCACCGACGACGAGGTGGAGGACTACTTCGGCCACTTCTACGACTTCGTGCTGCGCGACGAGGTGGCCACCATCACCTCCGAGTACGCCTCGGAGACCGTCCGTCGGTTCTTCGATACGAGTGGCCCCTACGGCCCGATCATGAAGGCCTCCAACGTGCCCGCGTCGTTCGTGATCATCCAGCGCATCAACCTCGGCCTCTACGCCATCTTCGGACAGCTTCACGCCACGGCCAACTGGCGCCGCATCTCCGAGGAGCTCTGGCCCTTCGTCGGGGGACCACCGTCCACCGAGCTCGGGCGCAACGCCGCCGCGTGGACCGCGGCCCACCCCGGATGATCGATCCCGGATGATCGATCCCGGATGATCGAGGTCATCGCCCTCGACGGCGACGACACGCTGTGGCACAGCGAGCAGCTCTTCGTCGACACGCAGAGCGCGTTCCGCGAGCTGCTCGCGCCCTACGTCGACCTCGACGACGATGCCCTCGACACGCGCCTCGAGGAGGTGGAGCGCCGCAACCTGCCGACCTTCGGCTACGGCGTGAAGGCCTACACGCTGTCCCTGCTGGAGACGGCCATCGAGGTCACAAGCGGGGCCATCCCCAGCCAGCACCTGCAGTCGGTGCTCGACCTTGGCAAGGTGCTCCTCGACCACCCGGTGCAGCTGCTCGATGGCGTGGCCGAAGCCGTCGATGCGCTCACCGACCGCTACCGCGTGATGGTGCTCACCAAGGGCGACCTCCTCCACCAGGAGTCGAAGGTGGCCCGCTCGGGCCTGGCCGAGCTCCTCTGGCAGGTGGAGATCGTGTCGGAGAAGGACGAAGCCACCTATCGACGAGTCCTCGACCGTTGGAGCATCGAGCCGTCGACCTTCGTGATGGTCGGGAACTCGGTGCGCAGCGATGTGCTCCCGGCCCTGGCGGTGGGTGCGAATGCAGTGCACGTGCCGTATCACGTCACCTGGGTGCTCGAGCAGGTTGAGCCCGACCCGGACGCCCACGACTTCCCCGTGCTCGACTCGCTCGCCGAGCTCCCCGACTGCATCGCGGCGATGGACGCCTGAACCGGTGCCCGAGCTAACGATCGCGTCGTACAACATCCACTGGGGCCGCGGCCCGAAGCGCCTCGGCTGCCCACCGTTCGACGTTGTGGCCGCCTGTCGCCAGCTCGACGCCGACGTGCTCGTGCTGCAGGAGTCGTGGGCGCCCGACGACGGGCCGAGCGACCATCAGCGCGTGGCCGACGCCCTCGGGATGGTGGTGGCGTGCGACATCAGCCTCGCTCGCTCCACCGTCGAACCCGAGCCCCGGGTGGTGTCTCGCCAGCGCGTGGAAGGCCGCCGGGGGGCCGGCAAGGCCGCCGACAAGGGCACCGGCGAGTGGCACCTCGTCGCGCTGTCACGGGCCCCCGTCTCGGCCTCCCGCGTCGACCCCCTCCCGCACCTGTGGTTCGACCACTCCGACCGCTGTGTCCTGGCCTTCGAGGTGGCGGTGGACAGCTCGCCACTGCAGGTGCGGGGCACGCACCTCCCCCACCTCGAGTACGGCGCTCACCTCAGCACGCGGGGCCTGCGTCGAAGCCTGCCTTCCACCGACGTGGCCGCCGCCTTCATCGGCGACATGAACATGTGGGGCTGGACGATCGACCGCATGGTGCCCACCGGATGGCGGCGTGTCGTGCGCGGCAAGACGTATCCGTCGCGCCGTCCCCACAGCCAGATCGATCACCTGCTCGTCACGTCGTCGGTCGACGCGCTGTGGGGCGAGGTCGGCCCCGATCTCGGGTCGGATCACCTTCCCATCAGGGCGCGGCTTCGGTGGGCGTGACGGTGCTGGTCCCGAGGTCGACTCGATGAGCACGCCCGTGGTGTTCCTCTGCACGGGCAACGCCGCCCGATCAGTGATGGCGGGGGCCGCGCTGTCGGCTCACCTCCCGGATTGGCATGTCACCACGGCCGGCACGCTCGTGGTGGAGGGCCAGCCGATGAGCTGGCGCACGAAGGCCGCGCTCGAAGGCGTCGGTCTGGCCGCCCCCCACCATCGCAGCCGCCAGGCGAGCGCCACCGACCTGGGGCATGCTGCGCTCGTGATCGCACTCGCTCCTGAGCATGTGCACTGGGTCCGACGCACCCACCCGCACGCTGCTGCTCGCACCGCAACACTCCGTCGCCTCGCACGCGATCTCTCCGCCGATGTCGCCCCGCTCGTCGAGCGAGTGGCGCGCCTGGGTCTCGCCGAGGTCGAGCTGGGCGAGTGGGAGGAGGTGGTCGACCCGGGGGGCCGTGATGCGGAGGAGTTCGCTGCATGCGCCGTCGAGGTGGTCGACCTCGTCGCCCAGCTCGCTCCCCGACTGGCGCTCGCGTGACCGAGCGCCTGGCCCCCGACGCGGCCGCAGCCCGCTTCCTCCCGGTCGACACGATCGGGATGCCCCTGGGCCCGGGGCAGCCTCCTGCGCTGCTCGACGCGCTGGGTGCCCGCACCGACTGGGAGGACCTCCGCATCGGCGGTGCTCTCCTCACGGTGCTCACCCAGCTGTTCTCGCACCCCAACGTGCACTACTTGAGCGGCTTCTACGGACCGCTCGAACGACTGCTACGTGACAGCGGCGCCAACATCAGCTTCGCCCCGGCCGACTTCCGTCGCTTCGAGCCGATCCTCGACGCCGCGCCCCCGAGGGTCATGATCACCGCCGCCGCCCCGCCCGACGCCGACGGATGGTGCAGCCTCTCGCTGCACGCGGGCGCATCGGTGCGCCAGACCCACGCCGCCGGCGCGGATCCCGATCGCTTGCTCGTGGTGGAGGTGAGCGACGCCTTCCCGCGCACCTTCGGGCTCGGTGAGCATCGCCACGCGGTGCACGTCGACGAGATCGACATCCTCGTGGAGAGCGATCGCGAGCCCATCGTGTCCACCGACCCTCCCCCCACCGACGTCGACCGCGCCATCGCGGAGCAGGTGCGGGCCTTCGTGGCCGACGGTGCCACCTTGCAGACGGGCATCGGTGCCGTGCCCTCGATGGTGGCCGCGCTGCTGGCCGAGGGCGACGGCGGCGACTACGGCGTGCACTCGGAGATGTTCACCACCGGGCTCATGCGGCTGCACCAAGCAGGCAAGGTGACCAACCAGAAGGGCACGTACGACGGCATCTCAGTAGCCACGTTCGCCGCCGGCTCCCGTGAGCTCTACGACTGGCTGCACGAGAACCACGACGTGGCCTTCCTGCCGGTGGAGCTGGTGAACTCGCCGGAGGCCATCGCTCGCAACCGGTCGATGGTCACCATCAACGCCGCCATGGCGGTCGACATCCACGGGCAGGTGATCGCCGACACGATCAATGCGGCGCAGTACTCCGGCATCGGGGGGCACGAGGACTTCGTGTCGGGCCCCGCCCTCGACCTGTCCGATCGCTCTCTGCTCTGCCTCCCCGCCACGATCACCCTGGGTGACGAGCTCCGCTCGCGGATCGTCCCGTGGTTCGACGCCGGCGCTGTCATCACCACCCCCCGACACCAGGTCGACGTGATCGTCACCGAGTACGGCGCCGCCGAGCTGCAGGGCAAGACGGTGCACCAGCGCGGCGACGCCCTCGCCGCCATTGCCCATCCCGCGTTCCGCGAGGGCCTGCGCGAAGCGGCCGCACGCGCGAGTGGTGGCCGCTCCCCCTTCCCGACCTGAGCCGGTCGACCACTACGGTGATGCGCCATGCCTGACGACGTCGCCGTGACCGACCTGATCCGCACCGAGGTCGCTGACGGCGTCGCGCGCGTCACCATCGATCGCACCGACGCCGGCAACTCGCTCACCCCAGAGATGCGCGACCACCTCGCCGACACCTTCGACGAGCTGTCGGCGACGCTCGGCGTGCGGGCAGTGGTGCTGAGCGGGGCTGGCGAGCGCCACTTCTGCACTGGAGCAGGGCTCGGCGGCGCGCAGAAGCCGGAGCCCCCGCGTCCAGACGGCGCGCCGGATCGCGCGCTGGGCGATGTCTCCCGGCTCATTCGGCGCGGCTGGCAGCGCCTAGTGGCGTCGATCCTCGATTGCGAGAAGCCCGTGATCGCCGCCGTCAACGGCACCGCCGCTGGTGGCGGGGCCAACCTGGTGCTGGCGTGCGACCTCGTGGTCATGGCCGACACCGCGCGCCTCATCGAGGTGTTCGTGAAGCGCGGGATCATCCCCGACGCCGGCGGTGCCTACCTCCTCCCTCGCATCGTCGGCCCGCCGCGGGCCAAGGAGCTCATGTTCCTCGGCGACGACCTGTCGGAGCCCGACTGCGAGCGGTGGGGAATCGCCAACCGGGTGGTCCCCGCCGCCGAGCTGCACGCCACTGTCGACGAGCTGGCCGGCCGTCTGGCCGCCGGGCCCACGAAGGCCATCGCCATGACCAAGTGGCTGGTGAACCGGAGCCACGAGAGCTCCCGCCACAGCGCCTTCGAGGAGGAGGCCTACGCCCAGGAGCTGGTGACCGGGACGGCCGACATGGCCGAGGGCATCAAGGCCTTCAGCGAGCGCCGCACCCCCGACTTCAAGGGCTGGTAACTATGACAAGGTCTGAGAACAGCTCCAGGGCGTGACCGTGTCCCCCTCCCGCAGCACCGGCGCCACGCCGGTAGCGTCCCCGGCGTGGACCTGCTCGTGGTGGTCGGAGACGCCCAGCCCTCCGCGCGCCTCGTCGCCCGCGCTCGTCGCACGGTGCACCTCGATCCCGGCGAGTCGCTGCTGACGCTGCTGGCCGACCTGCGTGGCCACATCCCCCGTCGCATCGGGGTGCTGGGCGCCGGGAACGAGGCCGGCCCCGTGGCGCGGGAGCTCCACGATCGCGGGCTGCCCGTCGTGCTCCACACCGACGACGACGTGGTGATCGCCGAGGTGCCTACGCAGCGGGTCACCGATCCTTGCGAGCCGATGGACGTGGCCGACGACCTCGTCGCCCTCATCGGGAACACGCCGATGATGCGCCTCGACCGCACCGCCCGCGAGCTCGACTGCCATCTGCTGGCCAAGCTCGAGCTCTACAACCCGGGCTTCTCGTCCAAGGACCGGCCGGCGCTGGCCATGATCACCAGCGCGGAGCGGGACGGCCGCCTCCAACCCGGTGGCACCATCGTCGAGCCGACCAGCGGCAACACCGGCGTGGGCC
>JBKJIE010000064.1:0-25738 GCA_046598715.1 Acidimicrobiales bacterium
CTCCTCCTTGGTGGGCGCGCAGACGGACATGGTGAAGGTGGCGGCCTGATCGTGCACGAACGAACCGATCGGATCGGTGCAGCCGGCAATGGCCGTGCGATAGATGGCGATCTTCTCGGCCACGGCTTCGGGGGGCACGCCCACCGCGAACGAGCAGAGCCCGAGCCCCAGCTCCCCTACCTGCCGATGGCCATCCTCCGAGCTGGTGGCACCCCAGATCGGCGGGTGGGGCGACTGGATCGGCTTGGGGAGCTCGCGTCGCTTGGGCATCGACCAGTGCTCGCCCTCGAACGCATACTCGTCGTTCGTCCAGCACCCCACGACGTGGCGAATGGCCTCCTGCCACATGCCCCGAGTGTCGGCGGGATCAATGCCGAAGCCTTCCAGCTCCGCCCGGGTGGATGACCGACCCGTGCCGAGGTCGACGCGTCCGTTGGAGATGAGGTCGAGCACGGCCACGGCCTCCGCCGTACGGACCGGGTGGTTGTAGGGCTTCGGCATGAGGCGCACGCCGAAGCCGAGCCGCATGCGCTCTGTGAGAGCGGCGATCGCGCCGTAGAGCACCTCGGGGTTCGAGCAGTGCGAGTACTCCTCGAGGAAGTGGTGCTCGACCGTCCAGAACGCATCCCAGCCGTAGCGCTCCCCCGCCACCGCCTGCTCGATCGTTTGCTGATAGGCAAGCCGCTCACTGTCGGGCCCCCACGGCCGGGCGACGGGGATCTCGTAGAACAGGGCGAAGCGCATGGGGCATGTTGTACCGGAATCGAACGGAGGAGGGCCGATGAGCAAGCTCGATGGCAAGGTCGTGATCGCGACCGGGGCAGCGTCGGGCATCGGGCTGGCCACGGCCCGCCGCCTGCTGGCCGACGGTGCGACCGTGGTGGGGGCGGACATCGGTGCCGATCCGGGCGATCTCGGCACCGCGTGGAGCTTCGTGCCCACCGACGTGACCGACGAAGGCGCGGTCGCGGCGCTCGTGGCCTCGGCGGTCGCCGTGGGTGGACGGCTCGACGGCGTCGTGAACGCGGCCGGCATCGCCGGGGGCGGCCTCGCCCACCAGGTCGAGGCCGACGAGTGGCATCGAGTGATCGCGGTGAACCTCACCGGCACGTTCTTCGTGGCCAAGCACGGCATCACCCAGCTCCTCACCCAGGAGCGCGTCCACGGCGAGCGCGGCTCCATCGTCACGCTGGCCAGCATCGAAGGGCTGGAGGGCACCGCAGGGGGCAGTGCCTACAACGCGTCGAAGGGGGGCGTGGTGCTCCTCACGAAGAACTTGGCCATCGACTACGGCCCCTCGGGCATCCGCGCCAACGCCATCTGCCCCGGCTTCATCGAGACGCCGATGACCGGAGCGCTCTTCGGGATGGAAGGCATGGAGGAGGTGGCCAAGGGCTACGTCGACGAGCACGCCCTCCGCCGCTACGGCCAGCCCGAGGAGATCGCCGCCGCGGCAGCGTTCCTGCTGTCGGCCGACGCGTCGTTTGTGACCGGTCTGGCGATGGCCGTCGACGGCGGCTACACCGCCGGCCGCGACCACGGCATCACGAAGCTGCTCGGCTTCAGCTGACGCCACCCGACCCCCCGGGCGACCCCCCCGGGCGACCCCCCCGGGGCGACCTCGCGACGATCTGGCCACAGTTATGTCGCTCTTCTGCTTGATCCGTGGGTCATCGGCCGGGGAGCCGGGGCGGGTGGGAGCCGAGGGCGAGCAGCGCGAGGGCGACGAGGGGTTCGTGACCGTGGAACCCGAACGCGATGCGGGTCAGCAAGCGGATCTTGGTGTTGGTCGACTCGACGAGCGCGTTCGACAGGCTGTGCTCGAGGGTGGCTTCGATGGCCGGGCGGTGGGCGGTGATCTTGCGGTGCAGGTCGACGAAGGCGGGGAGCTGTGACCGTCGAGCCCAGATGAGCCATCGGCGGAGGGCTTCTTTGCCTTCGTCGCCGCGGACGGCGAACACGTAGCGCAACGCTTCTTTGAGGAGGTAGGCGCGCCAGAGCTTCGGGTCGGTCTTGGCGATCCAGTCGAGCTCGTGACGTTGCCGGTCGGTGAGATCGCCGGGGTTCTTCCAGAGGGCGTAACGGGCCCGCTTCGAGCGGGCCGCGGTGCCGGTGGAGCGGGCGTTGCGAGGACGGGTCCCCGTCCGGAGCCGGCCCGCCGCCGCGTTCCAGGCTCGGCGTCGTTCGACGTCGAGGGCGTCGATGCCCCAGGCGACGACGTGGAACGGATCGGCGCAGCGGACCGCGTTCGGGGCCCGCTTGGCCACGACGCGGGCGATCCAGTCCGCCATATCAGCGCTGATGTGGGTGAGCTGGGCCGAGCGTTCGGGACCGAGCTCGTCGAAGAACACATCGAGGGCGGCGTCGTTGCGGCCCGGGCCGGCCCACACCAGCGCGCCGGTGTCGTGATCGACGACCACGATCAGGTAGTGGTGCCCGCGCTTGTAGGAGATCTCGTCGATCCCGATGCGGCGCAGCCCATCGAGTCGATCGATGGTGGCGTCGACATCCGCGTTGACCCTCATGACGATCGCCCCGACGGTGCGCCACGCGATCCGCAGCAGCTGGCACACCGCTGACTTCGAGGTCCGGACCGCGAGCCAGGCAGCCAGGTCATCGAAGTCACGGGTGTGGCCGGCGTCGTGTCTCGCCCACGGGACCGCCGCGACCGTCGGGCCATGGGTCCGGCACCGGACCCTCGGGGCATCCGCCTCGAGGAATACCTTCGTCGTCCCCAGATCCAGGGCCCGCCAACGCCGGCGACCCTCACCGCGGTCGTAGCGAGGCGACCGACGGGAGCAGCGCCCGCAGCGCCCCCGGGCCTTCGCGTTCGGCCGCACCGACACCACCACCGCCTGCGCCGCGTCGTCGAAGTCGACCGCCTCGACGACCGTGCGCCTCAACCCGCAGGCCCGTTCCCATACCCTCGTGTTCCGCACCCCGTCGCGCCTCCTCGTTTCAAGCCGTCAGACAGCTCGAAACCTAGGAAGCAGGCGGGGTGCGCTCGCGTATCGCCGTCGCGGGGACCCACGGATGTGTCAGGAGGGCGGCATTACTGCCATGCCCCATCATGCAACGACCGCCCCCGCATCAACCGCCCAATTGGGGCCATCCCGTTGTGAGCGCCGTGAAGGGCCATAACGCCAATGATGGTGCTTGTGCGATGATCGTGTTAGTGCGATGATGACGTGTGGCTGAGATCGAGCTGCACGACGAGGTTGCCGAGTGGATGGACTCGCTCGACGCCGCGGAGTGGGACCGAACGGTGGTGGTGATCGACCGGATTGCAGCGCTCGGTTCGTCGGCTCGGATGCCGTTGTCGAGGAGTCTTGGCGACGGGTTGTTCGAGTTGCGGTTCGCCCTCGGACCGACCGCCCGTCGCATCACGTACCGATTCACCAAGGATGGTCGGCTCATCCTGCTCACGACCTTCCGCAAGCAACGCAACAACGAACGCACCGAGATCACCCGGGCTCGCAAGGTCGCGGAGGCCTGCGCTCGTAAGTTCCCCTGAGGAGACGATGACGATGGCCAACTACTCCCGCTGGGACGACGTCAAGAAGCGCCGACCCGCACCCACCACCGAGGTGGTGGTCGAGGTCGAGCACGACTTGGCGCTCGGCCAGCTCATCTACGACCTCCGCACCGAAGCCGGCCTCAGCCAGCGGGCGCTCGCTGAGCGGATGGGCACCACCCAGTCGGTCATCTCCCGCCTCGAGGAGGGCGGCGGCGCCAAGAACCGTCTCGACACGCTCGCCCGGGTGGCCACCGCGTTGGACCGGCACCTCATCGTGTCATTCCCGGAGAAGGTCCCCGCTCGGCTCAAGGACGCGGTCCAAGTCGCCTGAGGATCTTGGCAATCCCTTGGCAATCCACGGGGCGGAATCATGCCGGATTCGGCAACCCACGTCGGATGCCATACTGGCTCTGACCTGGTACCTGCGACTTCGTGGGCGGCGGGCCTTTCTCGTTCCCGGCCCAGCGCGACCGGGGGATCGCCGCCCTCCACCGTGTCGTTCCGCGAGGAGTTCCCCGCGCAGCTAACGCCGTCTGCGGCGGCGTCGTTGAGGGAGGTCGTTGAGCAGGCTGGTCATCACCAGCCAGACTCCGGCGATCGTGGCCAGGATGAACAGAACGATGGCGAGCGTCGGGTAGCCGAACAGCTTGGACGCCGTGTCGATGCGCATGAGCATCGCCGCGCCGATGATGAGGGCGGCCACCACGAGCCCGGTCGTGACTCGGTTGGCCAGCTTCTGGATGCCGCGCATCAGCTCGGCTTCGTCGATGCCCTCGATCTTGAGGCGCATCTCGCCCTCGGCAAGGGCATCCATGACCTTGTTGACCCGCCCAGGGAGTCGCTCGGCGAACTCCTTGGCGTCCATCGCGGTGCTCAGCAGGCCGGCCGGGGTGGCGGCCTGGAGCATCTTCGTGCGCATGATCTCGGCGACGTGCTCCCGGATGGCGGCGTTGGGATCGAAGTCCGGGTCGAGGATGCCCGCCACCTGATCCAGGTTCAGCAGCGCCTTAGCGAGCATCGTCAGCTCGACGGGCGGACGCAGCGAGCAGGACCCGGCGATCGCCGCCAGCTCGCCGACGAGACGGCCGGCCTGCAGTTCGCCGACCGTCACGGCCTGGTTGCGGGTGACGAGCTCGACGATCTGGCGGCAGAACGTGTCGCCGTCGTAGCCCTCGAGCTTCTCGCCGAGCGCAACCATCACGTCGGCGGCCTGACGCCCGCGCCCCTCGCTGACCGCGAGAAGGATGCGGATGAGGCTGTCCTGCAGGTCGGGTGCAACATGGGCGACCATGCCGAGGTCGATGAGCGCGAGGCGACCGTCGTTGGTGAGCAGCACGTTGCCGGGGTGGGGATCCGCGTGCACGAACCCGTGGACCAGGATCTGGTCGAGGTAGGCACGGAACAGCTCGTCGGCCAGAGGGCGACCGTCGAGCTCCATCTGGGCGAGCGGGCCGAGTGACCCGACGTTGCGTCCCTCGACGTACTCCATCGTCAGTACCAGCGAGGTCGTGTAGTCGTCGATCGGGAGCGGAACGATGATGCGCTCGTAGCGGTCGAGATGGCTGTTGAGCAGGCGCAGGTTGGCGGCCTCTTGGCGGTAGTCCAGCTCGGCCAGGAGCGAGCGGCGAAACTCGATCACCATGCCAGCGAAGCCGAGACGCCGGCCGGCCTCGGTGTGCTCGTCGAGGAAGGTGGCCAGCTCCTCGATGACCTTCATGTCCTCAACGACACGGTCACGAACCCCGGGCCGCTGCACCTTCACGGCCACGGATCGGCCGTCACGCAGCGCGGCTCGGTGCACCTGACCGAGTGACGCACACGCCATCGGCGTGCTCTCGAACGACGCGAAGGCGTTCGAGAGGCGCGCCCCGACCTCGCGCTCGACGATCTCCTCGACCTCGGCGAAGTCGAAGGGCTCGACATCGTCTTGCAGGCGAGCGAGCGCCTCCAGGTAGACAGGAGGCAGCAGGTCAGCGCGCGTCGACAGCAGCTGGCCGAGCTTCACGAAGGTCGGGCCCATCGCTTCGAGGTCGACGACGAGCTTGTCGGCGTCCTCGGCGGTCGCCGTTCCATCGTCGGCTGGCCCGCCATCAGGGTCGGGCATCTGGATCGCGTCAGCTCGGCCGTGCTTGACCAGGAGGGTGGCGATCTCCCGGTACCGCCCGATGTGCTGGGCCCGCAGAGAGAACGACACGTCCCCAGTGTGCCCGCCAACCGTCCGGCGCAAACAGTGCGTCCCGGCAAGGCGGGTGCTCGTTCGCGGCCGCGGCCAACCGTCGCGCCTCTCACCCGTCGAGTCACCGGTCACCCGATGGGAGGGTCCAGCTCCCCGGACTGCGGCGGATCGCTCCCTGCCCTGGCGTGACGGCCGAGGTGAGGCATGCTCGGGCCGTGCACGTCGGTCTGATCCTCCGGTCTCGGCGGGGAGCGGGCCGTGGGCACATGCGGGAGGCAGGCGATGGCTGACCAGTCGACCCGAGGCGCGACGGCCGGCACCTTCTTCCGGCGGCGCGTGGTTGCCGGCCTCCTTGCCGTGGTCGTCGTGGTCGCGGCCGCGGTGGTCATGCGCGCCGGAGGATCGCCAGAGGCCGGCCCGACCTCGACCACTTCGTCGGCGCCGGTGACGACGCGAGCCACGGCGGCCGCGCCCAAGGTGCTCCACGTGGCAGCCGCCACCTGGTCCCTCCCCACGCCGCTGGCCCGCATGGCTGCCGCGACCATCACCGGCGACATCGTCATCGCCGGTGGGCTCGACGCCAGCAGCCGATCGATGACCAGTGTGCAAGTCCTCGACCCGCAGACGGGAACGGTGGTCACCACCGGAGCACTCCCAGAAGCAGTGCACGACACGGCCGGCGTCACCCTCGGGGGACAGATGGTTGTGATCGGCGGGGGCGCGGCGAGCGTGTCGTCAGCCGTGCAACGGGTGCGGGTGCGCGGACCGTTCGTCGAGACGAGCAGGCTGGCGCAGCTGCCAGCCGGGCGGGCCGACCTCACGGCGGTGGTCGTGGGTGACACGGCGTTCGTCATCGGCGGGTACGACGGCAAGGGTCCCGTGGGCGACGTGCTGGCGACCAACGACGGGTCGTCGTTCTCGGTGATCGCCCACCTTCCGAAGCCGGTTCGCTACCCCGCGATCGCGGCGCTCGACGGGTCGATCTACGTGGTCGGCGGTGAGACACCGGCCGGTGACGCGACGGAGATCCAACGGATCGACCTGAGAGCTCGAACCGCGACGGTCGTCGCGCATCTCGCCGGCGGGTTGTCTCACGCTGCCGCAATCGTGATCGACCGGGCGGTCTACGTGTTCGGCGGGCGTACGGGTGGGGCCACCACCGACCGGGTGGTGCGCCTGGACGTCCAGCGCGGCGCCGCAACGCTGGTGGCGACCCTGCCGGCCCCAGTGTCGGACATGGGGGTGACCACGGTGGGGTCGACCGTGTTCCTGCTCGGCGGTGAGGATGTGCACCGACACCGCATCAGCTACGTGTCGCGCGCTTGGATGGCCCCATGAGACTTCGACATCCACTGGTGGTTCTCGTCGCGGTGGTGGCGATCGGAGCGTGCTCGTCGTCGACGAGCAGGACTGGGGAGGGCCGCGTCACCTCGTCGACGAGGTCCTCCACCGCCACGACGACGAGCGACACCGTGGTTTCCGGGATGCCGCCGATCGTCGATCCGGCCAACATCTACAGCGAGGCGGCGGCCGGCGATCTCAGTCCGAAGGTGCAGGGCGATCCGGCGCGCGTCTATGTGCCCAACGGCGGGTCGAACACCGTCAGCGTCATCGATCCGACCACGTTCAAGGTCATCAACACCATCCGCGCTGGCGTGCAACCCCAGCACATCGTGCCGTCCTACGACCTGCGCACCCTGTGGGAGCTCAACGACCGGGGTGCGTCAGTCATGCCGATCGATCCCGCCACCGGCCAGCAGAGCGCCGCCATACCGGTTCGTGACCCCTACAACCTCTACTTCACCCCCGACGGAGCGGAAGCGGTGGTGGTCGCCGAAGCCCTGCGCATGCTCGACTTCCGTGATCCCCACACGATGAAGCTTCACGATTCGCTGCATGTGGCTGATTGTGAGGGCATCAACCACAGCGACTACTCCCGTGATGGGAGCTACGCGATCTTCACGTTTGAGTTCAACGGCAGGCTTGCCAAGGTCGACATCGTCCACAAGAAGGTGCTGGGCTACCTTGAGCTGGGCGCGGCGGACATGCCGCAAGACGTACGGGCCGGCCCCGACGGCACGACGTTCTACGTGGCCGACATGATCGCCGGTGGGGTTCACGTCATCGACGGGCCATCGTTCCGCGAGACGAGCTTCATCGAGACGGGCGTCGGCACGCACGGCTTGAACCCCAGCCGTGACGGCAAGCTCCTCTACATCTCCAACCGCGGCACGACGGCGATGCACGGGGTTCGGCACGGGAAGGGAAGCGTGAGCGTGCTGCGCTTCGCGGACAAGAAGGTGATCGCGACCTGGCCGCTCCCGGGCGGAGGCAGCCCGGACATGGGCAACGTCAGCGCCGACGGAACGCTGCTGTGGCTATCGGGTCGCTACGACAGCGAGGTCTACGTCTTCGATCTGGTCAACGGTGGTTTGGCGCACCGGATCCCGGTGGGAGTGAACCCGCACGGCCTCGTGCTCTGGCCGCTCCCTGGCCGGGTCAGCTTCGGTCACACCGGCAACACCCGGTAGCGCCCAACCCGCAGGTCTTCCCCCGTCAGCCGCCGCCCATCGCAGCGGCGGCTCGCTGCTCCATCTCCTCGGGCGGCACATCCTCGACGTGGGTGGCCACGTTCCAGCGATGGCCCCACGGGTCCTCGAACTGGCCGGTGCGGTCGCCGTAGAACTGGTCCATCACTGGTGCGATCTCCGTGGCGCCGGCCTTGATGGCCCGGGCGAACACGTCGTCGACGTCCTCGACGTAGACCAGCATCGTGACGGGCGACCCACCGAGCGCCCTGGGGGACTTCGCACCCATCTCGGGGAAGGAGTCGGCGAGCATGATCACCGAGCCGCCGAGGTCGAGCTCGGCGTGGCCGATCTTGCCGTCCGGCATGCGCATGACGTCTCCTCGCGGCGACGCCCCGAGGACGTCACAGTAGAAGTCGATCGCCGCGGCGGCGCCCTCGATGGCGAGGTAGGGCGAGACCCTCGGGTAGTTGGTGGGGATGGCATTGACCTTCGACATGCGAACCTCCTGCGCTCGTGCCCGTTCCGAACCTAGGACCGGCCGCGCATGGCGACAAGCGCTCCCCGCCGACGCCGCCGCCGGGCGAGCTCAGCCCTGGACGGAGGCGACGCCCTTCGGCGCTTGCTGGCCCATGAAGCCGAACAGGTAGCCGGCCACTCGGCGGATCTGGATCTCCTCTGCCCCTTCGGTGATGCGATAGCGGCGGTGGTGCCGGTAGATGTGCTCGAACTGCTTGTGCCGCGAGTACCCGAGGCCGCCGTGGACCTGCATGGCGCGGTCGGCAGCGTCGCAGCACAGGCGGTTGGCCACGAAGTTACACATCGACACCTTGTCGCTCACGGCGAAGGCGCCGTAGGTGTCCATCTCCCATGCCGTCTTGTGGATGAGGGCGCGCAGCATCTCGCACTGCGTCACGAGCTCGACGATGGGGAACTGCACGCCTTGGTTGGTGGCCAAGGCCTTGCCGAACGGCTTGCGCTCCTTGGCGTAGGCGACGGCCTGATCGAGGCAGTACTCCGCGGCGCCGAGCGACGAGGCGGCCTGGCGGATCCGGTTCTCGTTGAAGAAGTGCTGCACCACGCCGAGACCCTTGCCCTCGCCGCCGAGTATCGCATTGTCGGGCACGCGCACGTCGGTCAGGCGGATGTGGGCGTGGTCGGTCGGCATGTTGAAGGTCCAGAGGAACTCCAGGATCTCGAAGCCGGGCGCGCTCACCGGCACGAGGAACGCCGTGATGCCGTGGCCGTCGCCCGCCTTGCCGCTCGCGCGAGCGAAGATCAGGTCATAGGGCGCCTTGTGGATCCCGGTGTTCCAGGTCTTCTCGCCGTTGATCACCCACTCGTCGCCGTCGCGCACTGCGGTCGTCTCCATATGGGTGGCATCGGAGCCGTGGTCGGGCTCGGTGATGCCGAAGGCGAAGCCGCGGCGGCCCTCGGCCAGGTCATCGACCCACTCGGCCTTCTGCTCGTCGGTGCCGTGGGCGAGCATGAGCAGCAGGCCCACGTTGTTGCCGACGATCGACGACTCGTTCTGTAGATCGTTGTGGAGGCCGAGACCTTTGCGGGCGAGGTGCTCGCGGATGATCGCCATCCCGAGGTTCGTGCCGTCCTGGCCACCGAACTCCTTCGGCAGCGGGTACCGCAGGTGTCCGGCCGCATCGGCACGGCGGCGCATCTCGCCCAGCAGCTGCTCCCACTCCTCGTTGGGCAGGCCGCCGCGCTCCCAGTCGGTGCGAGCGTCCTCGCGTCGATGGTCGAAGAACCGCTCGTTGTCATCCTGCGCTTGGAGCGGCTTGATCTCGTCCTCGATGAACTGATCGAGCACGACCAGGTAGTCGGCGATCTCCTGAGGGATCTCGAAGTCCATGAGCAGCCTCCAAGGGCGCTGGTTCGCACGGCGCGCGATCCGGCCGGCCGCCGGAAGGGCACGAGGCTAGGGCACTCCTTCCGCGGCCCGGGACGGGCTCGAGCCGGATGTGGCTGTCTCGCTGCCGTTCGTGGATCCGACCCGACCTGCGGGCTTCAGCCGTGCTGCCAGAACCGGCTGGTCAGGCTGCGTCGGCCTTCGAGGGCGGCGGCGTCGAGGGCGGCGAGCTCGTCGTTGCTGAGCGACCAGCCGAGCGCCCCCGCGTTCTCCAAGGCCTGGGCGGCGTTCTTGGCGCCCGGGATCGGGACGCTGCCCTTGTCGATGAGCCATCGCAGCGCCACCTGGCTGGGCGTGCGGTCTCGGGCCGCTCCGACATCTCGGACGACGGCGACGACGTCGTCGACCTGGCTCATCGGGTGGGCCGAGAAGTTGCGATTGCCGGGCGGCGGGTTGGCAGCCGAGTACTTCCCGGTGAGCCGCCCCTGCCCGATCGGGGAGTAGGCGAGCAGCGTCACACCGAGGCGTTGGCAGGCGCTGAGGAGCCCACCCGTCTCCGGGACGCGGCGCAGGAGCGAGTACTCGACTTGGTTGCTCGCCAGCGGCACACCTCGCTTGGCCAGCTCGCCGTGGATCTTCGTCATCTCGCCGATGGAGTAGTTGCTCACCCCGACGGCGTGCGTCAGCCCAGCGGCTGTGAGCTCGGCCAGCGCTTCGGCGAGGGCACCCTTCGAGCGCAGGCTGATCGGGCCATGGATCTGGTAGAGGTCCACACGCTCGACACCGAGCCGCTCGATCGATGCCTCGAGGGCCGCCCGCATCGCCCCCTTCACCGCGAGCTTCTGGGGCGACGGCATGAACTTCGTCGCCAGGACCAGCGAGGAGCGCCTCGACGGCTCCTGGGCGAGGAGCCGGCCGATGATCCGCTCGCTCTCACCCTTGCCGTACACCTCAGCCGTGTCGAAGAGCACGACGCCAGCGTCGATGGATGCCTCCCAGGCCTCCGCTATGGCGGCCTCGGTGAGGGCGGTGTCGTACCCGCCCATGCCCCAGGTCGACCGGTCGCCCCATGCCCAAGTGCCCACACCAAGCGGCGCGATCGCTGTTGGGCACCCCGCCAGCGTCACCGTCGGTCCTTCCACGCGCCGCCTCCTACCGTCGGAACTGGGCATGGTCGCCCGGCGGGGACTGTACGACGCGGCTGGATCCAGCGAGGTGGTTGCACCCAGCCAAGGGGTTGGGGACGACCGGCCGGTCCTACGCTGCGCCAGTGTCAGAGCCGTGGGTGCGCTTCGAGGACGAACACGTCTTGGCTGTGGCCAAGCCGGCCGGTGTCACCACCCATCGCTCCGACACCTACTCGCAGGACGGGATGTACGAGTGGGTGCAGCGGCAGCGTCCGACCGAGTCGCTGTCGATCCTGCACAGGCTCGACAAGGCCACCTCGGGCTTGTTGCTGTTCGGCAAGACGGCGCTGGCGAATCGGTCGTTGGCCGTGCAGTTCGAGGGGCGTTCGGTCGCCAAGCGCTACGAGCTGCTCGTTGAGCGGGACGACAAGCGCCCCGCCGCGCTCCGCAGCGAGCTGCCGATCATTCGGCATGAGAAGGGCACGTCCGTCGAGCTCGTCGCATCGACCGACTTCGAGCTCGACGCCACGGGTCGACACCTGCAGCGCCTCACCGCTCGGCCGCACACCGGCCGCACACACCAGGTGCGCGTGCACGCGACTGCACTCGGCCTGCCGATCGTCGGTGATGATGAGCACGGAGGCGTTGCCAGCGCGCGCCTGTTCCTGCACGCCGCTGGGCTGCGCTTCGACCATCCGGTCGTGGGCGCCCTCGAGCTGGGTGTCGAACGCCCCACCAGCTTCGATGCAGTGCTCGATGACGACGACGCCGGGGCGCCCGCGAGTGCTCCGACCGCAGCGCGCGTCGCCCTCGAGGCGCGGACCCTCCTGTTCGATCCCGCCGACACCAACGCCTACCTCTGGATCGACCGGCACCATGACGGCTTCCCAGGGATGCGAGTCGAGCGTCTGGCCGAGGTGGCCTTCGTCGTCAACTACGACGACCCGTCGGCGCCCCTCCCGGGCGAGTGGCTGAGCGCATGGAACGACGTTGCCAACCTGCGCGCTGTGTACGAGCAACGGCGTCCTCGTGGAGGCGGCGGTGGTGGCCCGGCCCAGCTCGCGTCGGGAACAGCCCACCCCCGCTTCGAGGTCGTCGAGCTGGGCTGCCGCTACCTGATCGACCTCGACGCCAGCCCCACCTCCAGCGGCCTGTTCCTCGACCAGCGCGAGACCCGCCGCCAGCTTCGCACCGCCGATCTCGCGGGCCGCACGGTGCTCAACGCCTTCGCCCACACCGGCTCGCTGTCCGTCGCCGCGGCGATCGCTGGGGCCGAGACGCTGTCGCTGGACCTCAGCAAGCGCTACCTCGACTGGGCCGCCGACAACCTGCGCTGCAACGACATCGATCCGGCCGACCACGACTTCATCTTCGGGGATGCCATGGAGTGGATGGAGCGTCTGGCCAAGAAGGGGCGCACCTTCGACCTCGTGCTCGTCGATCCCCCCAGCGCCAGCACCACCAGGCACCGAGCCTCGAAGCGCTGGGCGGTCGATCGCGACCTCTACTCGCTCGTCGAACGGGCAGCCCGGCTGTGTGCGGCAGGAGGCACCCTCTTCGTGTCGACCAACCTGCGCCGGATGCCGTGGCCGCGGTTCATCGAGCACATCGAACGTGGCCTCGTGTCGGCCGGTCGCCAGGGCACGATCGATCCGCGCACGCTGCCGCTCGACCATCGCTCCGGCCCGGGGGATCCGCCCTACCTCAAGGCGGCGTGGGTCGATCTCGACGTCGGCGGGTCGTCGGCCTGACGAAGGCCACAGCGTGCCCCACGCTCCAGGCGGCTGGTTGCTGGCGCACACAGCAGCAGCGCAGCATGCTGGCGGGATGCCGCATCGCACGTTGACGCCCCGACCGGTGGCGAGCTCGATCGAGGAGCTGATCGGCGACGCCTCCCATCGTGAGCCCTTCTTCGTGAGCGACTCCAAGTCAGGCTCCACGTTCGAGCGGGTTGTCATCGGTGGCGAGTCGTTCATCCTCAAGGTCGTGCACGTCGACAAGGACTGGACGATGCGCTTCAACGGCGACATCGGTTGCAAGCCCGCACAGGTGTGGCAGGCCGGCCTGATGGACGTGGTTCCCGAGCGGATCGACCATGCGGTGGTGGGGGTGGCCGCCGGGCTCGGCCGCAACGGATGGGGGGCGGCACTGCTCATGCACGACATGAGCGAGGCCATGGTCCCGCCCGGTGATGACGTGCTGGCCCTCGATCAGCACCTCGCTTTCCTCGACGACCTCGCCGCGCTGTCGGCCGCCATGTGGGGCTGGCGGGACGACATCGGGCTCGTGCCGCTCGATTCGCGGTGGACGTGGTTCGGCGAGGCCTCCCTCGTCGTCGAGGCCGCACGCGGCTGGTCGGATCCCGTGCCTCGCATCGCGTCCGACGGCTGGCAGCGCTTCGCCGAGCGCGCTCCGGGGGGCATCGCGACCACGATCGCTGCGCTACGACGCGAACCGAGTCCACTCGTGGCGGCCATCCGGACCACGCCCCTCACGTTCGTGCACGGCGACTGGAAGCTCGGGAACATCGGTACCGCGGCGGATGGCCGAACGGTGCTGATCGACTGGACCTACCCCGGCGAGGGCCCGTGCTGCTACGAGCTGGCCTGGTACCTGGCCATCAACAGGGCACGGCTGCCCCAGTCGAAGGAGGCGTCGATCACCGCCTTTCGATCGTCGCTCGAATCGCACGGCATCAGCACCGACGCGTGGTTCGACCGCCAGCTCGCGGTCAGCCTCCTCGCCTGCCTCACCGTCTTCGGCTGGGAGAAGGCCCTGGGGGACGAGGACGAGCTCGCGTGGTGGTGTGATCGCGCGAGCGAAGGCGCCGCCCTGCTCTGAGGGTGGTTGGTGCTCCGTGCAGCCACGGGCGTGCGGCGCGGGCCGCTGACCAGCGGTGCGATGGCCGTCGTACCCTCGGCCCATGCAACCCTCCACACATTGGCATCGTCATCCTGCCGTTCGATCCGGTGAGAAGCTCACGCGCGGCGAGCGCGCCGCAGACTCGCTCCGCAACCGGATGGGCTCGTGGGGGTTCATCTTTGGCGCGCTGCTGTTCCTCTCGGGCTGGATGCTGGGGAACCGCAACGTGGGCTTCGACCCGTACCCCTTCATCTTGCTGAACCTGATCCTGTCCTGCCTTGCCGCCATGCAGGGGGCGATCCTCCTGATCGCAGCGCGGCGCGAAGATCAGATCTCCTCTGAGCTGGCGATGCACGACTACGAGACCAATCTCGAGGCCGACAAGATCGTCAAGGCGATCCACCAGCTGACCACTGAGGTGCACCAGAAGGTCTGCGCCGCACCCACACCCACGGCCTGACGCGACAGTCCGCCCGCTCAGTCGGCCGTCGGCAGGATCACCTGGAAGCACGGGGGTCGGCCTGAGGCGATCATCAGCCGGCCGCCTTCGGCCTCGGTGATGCCACGGGCGAGTGCGAGACCGATGCCGTGGCCGGAACCCTGGTGTCGGTCGAACACCGAGGACCGGCGGTCATCGGGGATCCCGCCGCCCTCGTCCTGCACCTCGAACACGAGCCCACCCGCGGCGGGCCGCGACCGAACGGTCACCGTGCCGGCACCGTGGCGAAGGCTGTTGTCGATCAGGACGTCGAGGACCTGTCCGATCGACACGTTGGATCCGCGCACCGCGACGGGGCGCGGGCTGCGGTCGACCCGAAGCTCCCGACCGGCCTGCGCGAAGCGATCGTGCCATCGGCCGGCGAGGGTCAGGAGGAGCTCGTCAACCTCGAGCGGGGTTCCAACGGGATGACGGTCCCTGGAGAGCGCGAGCAGGTGCTCCACGGTGGCCTCGAGCCTCGTGATCTCCTCGAGCGCCCCCCCGAGCTGGGCCTGCGGGTGGTCGCTCTCGAGTGCCCGCTCGAGTCGGAGCCGAAGCCCGGTGAGCGGGGTGCGCAGCTGATGCGACACGTCGGCGCTGAACGCTCGCTCTCGAGCCAGGAGGGCGGCGAGTCGTGCGGCGCTGTCATCGAGTGCCGCGGCAACGGTGTCGACCTCCGCGATGCCCGAGACCTCGACCTGCGGGCTGAAGTCGCCGCGACCGAGGTCGACTGCTCGTTGAGCGAGGCGTGCGACCGGCGCCGCCAGGTGGCGGGCCTGGGCCCGGGCGAGGCCGGTAGCGCTGGCGAGTGCGATTGCGATGGCGACGGCCATCACGAGCCAGGCCCGCTTGACCTCGCGATCGACGACGCTCTGCGGCTGGGCCACGCGCACTGCGCCCACCACCGTCTCGCTCGACCGGTCCGTGATCGGCGAGGCCACCACCAGCTCTCGCTCGTCGTGAACAGACACCGTCTGTCCTTGGATCGCTCGCAGGACGGGGTCATCGGCCCGCTCGGGGCCAGTGCCGAAGAGACGCCGCCCCGAGGGGGAGTAGACGGTGAAGTCGCCGGGCGAGTCACGCTCGGCGCCGACTCGGGCGAGGCCGCTGGGCTCCAGAGGTAGCGCGATCTCGGCGAGCGCTTCGGCGGCGCGGCGCTGGAGGTTGGCCGTGGCGCCGTCCTGGTAGAAGCGCTGGACGACCACGGCGAGGGGAAGGCCCAGGCCGATGACGAGCAACACTGCAACCGCGATGATGGCGCGGGTGATCTGGCTCCTCACGCCAGCTCGAACCGATAGCCGACGGTTCGGACCGTGGAGATCCACGGCAAGCCATCGGGCCGCTCGCCGAGCTTCCGGCGCAGCGCGTGCACGTGCATGTCGAGGGTCTTGGTCGAGCTGTCCCACTGGAGGTCCCAGACCTCGCTCAAGAGGTGATCGCGGGTCACGACCCGCCCGGCCCGCTCGACCAGCAGGTGCAGCAGAGCGAACTCCTTGGGTCGGAGGTCGAGCTCATGTTCACCGAGGTACGCACGATGCGCATCCGGATCCACTCGAAGGATCCCCACCACGAGCGACGCCGTGGTGCCGTCATCGGAGGCACGGCGCAGGTGCGCTCGGAGCCGAGCCAGGAGGACCGCCATCGAGAAGGGCTTGACGATGTAGTCGGTCGCGCCCGCATCGAGGCCCACAACCACGTCGACGTCGGCGTCCCGGGCGGTGGCGATCACGATGGGAACGCTCGGCAGCTCGGCGCGCAGGAGCCGGCACACGTGCACCCCGTCGAGGTCAGGCAGGCCGAGGTCCAGCACGATCAGGTCAGGCGCCTGCGCCGATGCAGCCGACAGCGCGGAGCGTCCCGTCGGAGCGAGCGTCACCTCGTAGCCGTGGGCGGTGAGCGCGTGCTCGACCTCGGCAGCGATCGACGGATCGTCCTCCACCACGAGGACGCGCGTCACGGACACGGTGGCGAGCGTACGGCGGCTCGAGGTGGTGTTGGGGGGCGGCGCCGCTGATCGGGCGGGCTTTACCCGCCGTTGACCCACCCCGGATCGGGGGCAAAGGCGCACTTCGTACCGTGCCGCCCATGACACTCACCCGACCCACGCGCCAACAGGCCACTCAGATGCTCAACAAGGTGCCGCAGCTCACCATCTACTTCTGGATGATCAAGATCATGGCGACCACCGTCGGCGAGACGGCGGCCGACTTCCTCGCGACGAACCTGCACCTCGGGCTCACGGGCACGACGTTCATCATGAGCGGACTCCTCGCGGTGGCCCTCACGTTCCAGTTCCGATCGAAGGGCTACACGCCGGCGCTGTACTGGGTGGCGGTGGTGCTCATCAGCATCGTGGGCACGCTGATCACCGACAACATGGTCGACAACTTCGGGATCAGCCTCTGGACCACCACGATCGGGTTCTCCATCGCTCTGGCCGTCGTGTTCGGCGTGTGGTTCGCGAGCGAGCGGTCCCTGTCGATCCACACCATCGTCACCTCCAAGCGGGAGGCCTTCTACTGGTCGGCCATCCTCTTCACCTTCGCCCTCGGCACAGCGGCGGGCGACCTCGTGGCCGAGAGCCTCAACCTCGGCTACTGGAAGTCGGCCGTGATGTTCGGCGCCATGATCGGGCTCGTGGCCCTGGGCCGCTTGCAGCTGCGCATGAACGCCGTGCTCGCCTTCTGGATCGCCTACGTGCTCACGCGGCCGCTGGGCGCCTCACTCGGCGACTTCCTCTCACAGCCCCGTGACGCCGGCGGGCTGGGGCTCGGCACCACCGGCACGAGCGCCATCTTCCTCCTCGGCATCCTCGCCGTGGTCACCTACCTGAGTGCGACCCGCAAGGACCTCGAGATCGTGCCCGCACCCGCCTAGGCAATTCAGGAGAGAGGCGCGCGACACGGGGAGCACACCGCAAGATGGATGTGCTCCCCGTGTCGCGCGTGCGGCCACCGCCCGCCTCGCGGCTCGGATAGCGTGCCGAGCACACCGGCGTCACCTTCGGGCGGTCGCTCACATCACACCAGGAACCGGGGGGAACTGTGTCTCGACAGCTGTGGCGAGCCATCGCCGCGTTGACCGTCCTGTCCATCGCCGCCACCGCGTGTGGGAACTCGGGCAACGACACCGCTACGACGACCACGACCAAGGGAGACGGATCGTCGACCACTGCGGCCGGCGGCGACCGAGACAAGTTCGTGTCCATCTCCGGGGTGCCGGGCGTGACCGACAAGGAGATCGCCTACGCCGTCATCGGCACCAAGGCGAACAACCCGCTGGGCACCTGCATCCTCGACTGCTACCTGCAGGGCATCAAGGCCTACTTCGCCTATCGCAACTCGGAGGGCGGCATCTTCGGACGCGATCTCGTGGTCAGCCAGGAGCTCGACGACGAGCTGGGTCAGAACCAGGTGCGTGCGCTGGAGGTCACCTCCGGCAACAAGGCGTTCGGCGCCTTCGAGGCCACGCTGCTCCCGAGCGGCTGGGGTGATCTCGACACGGCCGGCGTGCCGACCTACACGTGGGGCATCCATGCCACCGAAGCCGCCAACCGCCAGAACATCTTCCCGAGCCTCGCGGTGCGCTGCGCCGACTGCACCGGCCGTGCGGTGCCCTATGCAGTGAAGACGGCAGGTGCCAAGCACGTGGCCTCGATCGGCTACGACGTCAGCGAGAACTCGAAGGTCTGCACGAACACGGTCGCTGATTCCATCAAGCTCTACTCGAGCAACATCGGTGCTGACCTCGCCTACGTGAACGACAACCTCGCCTTTGGCCTGTCCAACGGCATCGGGCCCGAGGTCACGGCCATGAAGAAGGCCAACGTCGACTTCATCGCGACGTGCATCGATCTCAACGGCATGAAGACGCTCGCGCAGGAGCTGGAGCGCCAGGGCATGCAGAACGTGGTGCTGTACCACCCGAACACCTACAACCAGACCTTCGTGAAGGAAGCGGGGGGCATCTTCGATGGCGACTTCGTCAGCGTCCAGTTCCTTCCCTTCGAGAGCGGCACGAAGGGCACGGCGCTCGGAGCGTTCCTGAAGTGGATGGGCAAGCAAGGCAGCCAACCCTCCGAGCTGGCCATGGCGGGCTGGGTCAACGCCACGCTGGCCTTCGACGGTCTCCTTGCCGCCGGTCCCAGCTTCGATCGCGCCAAGGTGGCCGCCGCCACCAATGCCATGTCCGGCTTCACCGCCGACGGGCTCATCGAGCCCATCACCTGGGCCGAAGCGCACACGCCCTACACCCAGGCCACTCGCAGCGTCGACAAGGGCAAGGAGTGCACGGCGCTCGTGCGCGTGGAGAAGGGTGCGTTCGTCACGGTCGGTCCGAAGGACCGTCCGTGGCTGTGCTGGAACCAGGCCGACACCACCTGGGCGGAGCCCGTCGCCACGTCGTTCGGCTGATCGGGCGACGACCCGCCCCGCATGGTCTTCGCGGCATCCATCGCCGATGACGTCCTGCGGGCGTTCCTGCAAGGGACGCCCCCGGGGACCGTCTTCGCGCTGATCGCGCTCGGCTTCGTCCTCACCTACAAGACCTCGGGCGTGTTCAACCTGGCCTTCGGCGCGCAGGCGTACATCTCCGCGGCCATGTACTTCCAGGCCCATGTGACCTGGGGCTGGCCGATCCTGCCCGCGCTCGGCCTGTCGGTGTTCGTCCTCGCCCCCGCGATCGGCCTCGTGCTGGAGCGACTCATCTTCCGTCACCTTCGGACGGGATCGTCGGTGGCCAAGCTGGTCGTGGCCCTCGGGCTCTCTGTCGCGCTGCCCAACCTGTTCGATGTCGTCATCGGCTTCGAGCCAGTCGCCGGCCGAACACCGCAGGGGATCGTGGCCGGTGGCGCGTCTGTGTTCTACGACCCGTTCGGCGTCTACGCCTTCAGCCGCGACGAGCTGATGGCCATCGGGGTCGCGTTCGTCGGGATGATCGCGCTGGCCGCCCTGTTCCGGCTCACCGCGATCGGCCTCCGCATGCGGGCCGTCGTGGAGAGCCCGCGCATGGCCGAGCTCAACGGCATCCGCTCGGATCGGGTGTCCGCCTTCAGCTGGGCGCTGTCCAGCCTCTTCGCTGGCATGGCGGGTGTCCTGATCGCGCCTCGGTTCAACACCCTTGCTGCCCCCGACTTCTTCAACCTGGTCGTCGTAGCCATCGCCGCGGCGGCCATCGGCAGGCTGGTGAGCCTCCCGAGGGCATTGGCGGGCGGGCTCGGTCTCGGAGTCCTCATCGCCTTCATCAACACGTTCCTGCCGCGCTGGTCGGACGCCCACGACTGGTTGCGCCCGCTGCAGGAGAACGTCACGCCGGCCATGCCCTTCGTGGTGCTGTTCGGCGTGCTGGTCCTCTGGCCCGCCATCCGCCGCTCCCGCGACATCACCGATCCGCTCTCGGGCGTCGACCCCCCACCGCCCTCGCTCGCGGCAGCGACGCGCAGTGCCGCGCTCACGCGATCGACGCGGGTGTTCGCGCTCGTGTTCCTCTCCGTCGCCGGGACGGTGGTGTTCACTCGTGCCGACGCCTCGTGGCTCTTCCTCGTCACCCAGGCGGTGATCCTGTCCACGATCTACCTCTCGATCACCGTGATCACCGGCTTCGCCGGCCAGATCTCGCTGTGCCAGGGCACGTTCGCGGCCATCGGCGGCTTCTCGGTCTTCCAACTGGCCGATCGGCACGGGATGTCGGTGCTGCTCGCGGCCGTCATCGGAGCGGCCATCGCCGCGGCGGCGGGCGCCGTGCTGTCACTACCGGTGCTCCGCCTCGGTGGGGTCTGGGTCGCCATCGCCACGCTCGCCTTCGCGTTCTTCTTCGACGCAGTGATCGTGAAGCTCCCGTGGGTCGGCGGCGGTGCTACGTCCCTCCTCCAGGGCACCCGGGTGCCCCGCCCCACACTTGGCCCGTGGGACTTCGCTGACGACCGCGCCTTCCTGGTGCTGGCGCTCGTGGTGTTCGTCGTCGTCTCTGTCGCGGTCATCCAGATCCGAGAGGGGACCACCGGCCGAACGCTGCGCGCGCTGCGCGGGAGCGAGCTGGCGGCCGAGGCGATCGGCATCTCGCCGGCGCGGGCGCGGGTGACCGCCTTCGCAGTCTCCGCGTTCATCGCGGGGCTCGGCGGGGCGATGCTGAGCATCCACCAGCACAACGTGAACTATGGCAACAACTTCTCGCCCTTCGCGGCGCTGTTCTGGCTCGTGCTGGTGGTGTCCCTCGGCTCGCGCACGGTGGAGGGGGCTGCGCAGGCGGGGGCAGCCTTCGCCCTGTTCGACGCCGTGCTGCTGCGCGGCGCCGCGTTCGGGTGGCTGCTCCGCGGCGCCGACCGGATCCCGGGCGTGTTCCCCGTGTCACCGAAGTGGCGGTTCATCCTCTTCGGACTCGGCACCATTCAGTTCGCCCGCCATCCGGAGGGGCTGGTCGAGCACGGCAAGCGTCGGGCCGCGCTGCGCGTCGACCAGCTCGCGGCCTGGCGCGCAAAGCGCCGCTCGGTGACCGACGTGCCTGGCGCGATCGAGGAGCAGGTTCGATGAGCCACGTCCTCGAGGCGACCGACATCCGCAAGAGCTTCTCGGGGATCGTTGCGCTGCGCGACCTCGCCCTCACGGTCGACGAGGGCGAGCGGGTCGGTCTCATCGGCCCGAACGGCGCCGGGAAGACGACCTTCTTCAACTGCGTGCTGGGTGTGCTCCGGCCCGACTACGGCACCGTGCAGCTCTGCGGGCAGGACGTGAGCACCCTCCCGGTCCACGCTCGAGCTCGCCGAGGCATCGGCCGCACCTTCCAGCGCATCGAGCTCTTCGCCGAGTCGACCGTGCGGGAGCATCTCCTCATCGCCGAGCGCACACGACGCGGCGACGGTCGTCTCTGGAAGGACCTCCTCGGGCGAGGCCGTCCAACGAGCGACGAGATCCAGCGGTGCGACGAGGTGCTCGGCCTGCTCGGCCTGGGCGACCTCGCCGACGAGCCCATCGAGCACCTGAGCCTCGGCAAGGGACGCCTCGTGGAGGTGGGCCGGGCGCTCATGACCCAGCCCCGCATCCTGCTGCTCGACGAGCCATCCTCCGGCCTCGACCGGCAGGAGACAGCGAGCTTGGCCAAGACGCTGCGCGCCGTGCAGGCCGAGCAGGGCTTCGCCATCCTGCTCGTGGAGCACGACGTGGAGTTCGTCGCAGACTTCACCCAGCGCGCCTACGTGCTCGATTTCGGCTGCATGATCGCGTCGGGGCCCACCGCTGAGGTGCTGGCGAGCAAGGTCGTGCGCGAGGCCTACCTCGGTGACGTGGGGGCGGCCTCATGACCAACGTCCTAGAGCTGCGCGGTGTCAGCGCAGGGTATGGCCCGTTCGGTGCGCTGTTCGGCGTGGGTCTCGTGGTGGCGCCGGGCGAGGCGGTGGCGCTGCTCGGTGCCAACGGTGCGGGCAAGACCACCGTGGCTCGGGTGGCCACGGGTCTGATCTCGCCCACGGCCGGCGCAGTGCTGGTCGACGGCGCGGACATGACCGGCGCCCCCACGCACCGGTTCGCCCGCGCTGGGGTGGTGCACGCTCCGGAGGGGCGGTCGGTCTTCTCGACGCTCTCGGTCGAGGAGAACCTGATGCTCTCCTTCCGCCAATCGCGGGGCCGGGCGGGCGTGCACGCCGCTCTCGATGATGCCTTCGGGCTGTTTCCGGCCTTGGCGGGGCGTCGGCGTCAGATTGCTGGCACGCTGTCCGGCGGGGAGCAGCGCATGCTGTCGATGGCACGCGTGCTGGTCGAGGCGCCCACGCTGCTCGTGGCCGACGAGCTCTCGCTGGGCCTGGCGCCGATCGTGATCGACGAGGTGTACGCCACGATGGAGCGCCTCCGCGCGGCGGGAACATCACTGCTCATCGTCGAGCAGCACGTGGGCCACGCGCTGGCGCTGTGCGACCGCGTCGTCGTGCTCGACCATGGCGCCGTGTCCTGGGAGGGCCCAAGCGCCGACGCGGTGTCGCACGTGGTGACCAAGGTGTTCGTGGGCGGTGAAGGGCGTTCTGGTGACGAGATTGGCTGGTGAGCAGCCAATCTCGTCACCAGTTCTGATACGAGCCGCGACCTCGCGTGCGCCCGGTCAGCTGGTGGGGAAGAGCGGCACGGCGAGCTGTCCGAACTCGAAGGGCTCGGCCGGGCGGTTGGCCAGGCACTGGAAGCAGGTGCCGGTGCGTCCGGAACGCAGCGCGGTGACCACGCCCTCGGCGATCTGGCTCGGCGGGATGATCGGTACGCCTGCGCCCTCGAGCAGCTCCTTCATCTCGCTGCCCAGCATGGCGGTGTCGACGATGCCGGGGCAGACGGCGTTGATGCTGATGCCGAGCAGGGCCAGCTGCGGGTCGAGCGCTCGCACGAGCCCCACCACCGCGTGCTTGGACATCGTGTAGATCGGGTCGGCCGACCAGCCGATGAGCCCGGCCACCGACGCGGTGGCGACGATCCCGCCGCCGTGTCCGGCCATCGCCCGCGCCGCCGCTCGTGCGCCGTAGATCACGCCCCGCACGTTCACGCCGAGGACCCGGTCGAGCTGCTCGTCGGTGAGCGCTCGCAGGTCGCCTTCGCCGGTCATCACGCCAGCGTTGAGGTGGGCAATGTCGAGGCGACCCTCGGTGGCGAGGATGTCGTCGATGGCGACCCGCCATGCGGCCGAGTCGGTGACATCGAGCGCCACGAAGCGCCCACCGATGTCGGCGGCCGCCTTCTCGCCGGCCTCGACCTGCACGTCGGCGACGATGACGGCTGCGCCCTCGGCGGCGAGGCGCGCTGCAGTGGCGGCGCCGATCCCGGAGGCACCACCGGTGACGAGCGCGACCGCGCCGTCGAAGCTGGTGAAGGTGGGGATGGTCACTGGTTCAGCTGGAAGGCCGAGGTGGCATCGCCGGTGGCGGAGGACTCGGCGAACTTGTCGAGCCACTCCTTGCCTTCCTTGCTGCCGGCGGCATCGACCATCTTCCGGGGCATGGCGGGGAAGTGGTAGCCCTCGGGGAGCTCGGGGACCGTGTCATCCTTGCGGGCGAAGGCGGCCTCGATGATCGGCGCCATCCGCTTGGCCTTGGCGGCCACGTGGGCGGCGTCGCGCTCCTTGAACTCGGGGAGCACCGTGGTGCCGAACAGCTCGATGGCCTCGCAGATGTCCTCGTGGCGGTTCTTGCCGGCTTGCATCACGAAGATGAGCTGATCGACGCCGGCCTCCTCGAAGCGGGCCACGTACTCGCGGATCTGGTCGGGGGTGCCGGTGGCGCCCCGCAGGCCAGTGGTGTCGCCGCTCGCTACCTTGGCGCCGAGGCGCTCCTCCTTGAGGGCGGCCTCGATGTCGGGGGAGTAGCCCTGCTCGGCGCGCTTCTCGATGAACTCCTTCCACACGTCGGTTACCCCAGGCACGTGGTCGCCAAAGATGTAGTAGTGGCCGAGGGAGTAGCCGAAGAAGTTGCCTCCCTCGAGGCCGCGCTCCATGGCCGCCTGCTCGGTGGGGGCGCACATCATCGGGGTGACGCAGGCGACGTTGGCGTTCACATGCTGACCGACAGGCACGCACTTCTCCGCGAGGGTCGCCTCGTAGTCGGACACCCAGTGGACGGCTTCCTCCGGGTCGATGAAGGCGAAGGTGAGCGAGCCGATGCCCTTCTCGGCGGCGAGGAGGATCGTCTCGCGGCGCGAGCACGCCACCCACAGCGGCGGGTGCGGCTTCTGCACGGGCTTGGGCACGACGTTGCGCGGCGGCATCGACACGAACTGGCCCTCGACGCCGGAAAAGGGCGTCTCGGTCATGCAGCGCAGCGTCACCTCGAGGCCTTCGAGCCACGCGTCGCGCTTGTAGAACGGGTCGATCCCGAACCCGGCCAGCTCGGCCTCCGAGGACGACTCGCCCGACCCGAACTCCACGCGTCCGCCCGACACGAGGTCGAGCATGGCGACCCGCTCCGCGGTGCGGGCCGGGTGGTTGTACTGCGGGGCCGTCTGGATGATGCCGTGGCCGAGGCGGATGTCCTTCGTGCGCTGGCTGGCCGCCGCGAGGAACACCTCGGGCGCGCTGGAGTGCGAGTACTCCTCGAGGAAGTGGTGCTCCACCTCCCACACGACGTCGAAGCCCATCTTGTCGGCCAGCTCCACCTGGTCGAGGGCGTCTTGGATGAGCTTGAGCTCGCTGCCCTCCTCCCACGGACGGGGGAGCTGGTGCTCGTAGAAGATGCCGAACTTCACGGCCTCACGCCGCCGCGGTCTCGGCGTCGGCCAGCGCGTGGAACTGGGCGAGGATGTCGGCGCCGCCCTTGTGCTGCAGGCACCAGTGCTCCACCTCGCCGAGCACGGCGGCACGCGTCTGCGCCCGTCCGGCTCCGAGCGACTGCTCCATCCCGCGGTCCCAGAGGGTCTGGATCATGCTGGCGCCCTTGTGCTTCGTGCCGCTGGCGCCGAGCCAGGTGCGATCGCGCATCTCGGTGAGCACCGTCTTCAGGTAGCCGACGTGGGGGGTCTCGTCGGCGCGGATGTACGACACGAGGTCGGCAGCCTTGCCGTTGCCGGCGACGAGGTCGGTGTCGGACAGCCAGGCATCCGCCCATGCGAAGGTGTGGAAGGCCTGCACCTCGATGAAGAGCACGCGGATCATCAGGTTGGCGATGAGCTCGAGGTTCACGTCGATGTCGTCGGGCAGCACGCGCTCGAGGTCCATGCTGCCGCCCGAGCCGGGTTGGCCGAAGCCCATGCGGGCGAGCATGGCGTCGATGTCCACCTTGGTGGTGGGGAACTCGAAGGCGACGTCGCGTGCGGCAAACCACATGTCCTTGTGGCCCGCCTCCTCCTCCCAGCCGGCTTCGTCTCGCCCGTGCGCCTCGAACAGGCCCTTGCCGAGATGATCGATCGCAGTGCCGCGGATGTCCTCGTCGAAGTGCTGCTGCATGTCGCCCGGCTGGAGCAGGCGGATGTTGGCGCCGAAGCCCTCCACGGTGCCGATGCGGGTGAGGGTGGCGATCAGCGGTTCGGGTACTCCGGCGGTGATGAGATGGCGAGCCTGGGCGACGTTGGGCACATGCCCAGGCCACGTGTCGAGCGGGACGGGCAGCGTCTCCGTGCCGAAGGTCTCGGCGTTCTGGACCTGCCAGGCGTGGATGGCCGGAACGCGGAACTTGGTGCGGGGCGACACGTAGGTGCCGTCGTCGTCAAAGCCGCCGTGGCAGCGCACGC
>JBKJIE010000035.1:0-16342 GCA_046598715.1 Acidimicrobiales bacterium
CCGAACGTGGGGATCGTGAGTCGTTCCGGCACCCTCACCTACCAGGCCCTCTACGAGTTGAAGCTGCAGGACATCGGTGTGACCACCTGCGTCGGCATCGGTGGCGACCCCGTCCCGGGCACCAGCTTCATCGACTGCCTGACGGCCTTCGAGGCCGACCCCGACACCAAGGCCGTGATGATGATCGGCGAGATCGGTGGTTCGGCCGAAGAAGAGGCCGCGGAGTTCATTGCGTCGTCGATGACCAAGCCGCTGTCAGCCTACATCGCCGGTCAGACAGCTCCTGCCGGCAAGAAGATGGGCCACGCCGGTGCCATCGTGTCGGGCGGCAAGGGCACGGCGGCCGCCAAGCAGGCGGCCCTGCAAGCCGCCGGCGTGCGGGTGGGCCAGAACCCCACCGAGGCCGGCATCCTCATGGTCGAGGTCGTCAACGGCCTCTAGCAGCAGGTCGCGTCGACTCAGGGCGAGGCAATAGGTCCCAGTTTCGAGGGCCCGAGGCAATGAGTCCCAGATCTGGGACCCATCGCCTCGGGCTCGCTTGATTGGGACCTATTGCCTCGGGCTGGCGTCGGTCGCCGCTGCGAGGCGGGGCGTGCCAACCTGATCGGATGTCTGGTCGAACCCGGTCGCTGCTGATCGCAGCCGTGGTCCTGCTCCTGCTGGGCGGCGGCGTGGCGGTGGTGCGTTACTCCGACCGAACGCCCTCGAGTTCAGCCCCGACCACGACGGTGCGACCAACCACGACTTCGATGACAACGACGACGTCGACGACGACCACCGCGCCGTCTACGACGTCCACGGTTCCGCCGATCCCGTGGCCGGCATTCGCCGCCGATGGCGTGCCCCGAGCCGTGACGACACCCAACGGCGTCGTGCTGGCGGTGCTGTCGGATGCCGGGGGTGGGCGCTTCGTCGCGCAATCACCGTGTGGAAACCGCGTGACGGTGTTCGGGGCGCCCCTGTCGGGGGCGACCGTGGTGCTCGACCCGGGGCACGGAGGCAACGAGCCCGGCGCGGTCGGCCCCGGCGGTGCCACGGAGAAGGACGTCAACCTGGCCATCGCCCTCGAGACCGAGCGCCAGCTCGAGGCACAGGGAGCCACCGTGGTCCTGACGCGCACCGGCGACTACCGGGTCACGTTGGCCAGCCGCACCGCCGTCGCCAAGGCCCTGCACCCCACGCTCTTCATCTCGATCCACCACAACGCCGAACCTGACGAGCATCGAGCCACGCCGGGCGCGGAGACCTACCGCCAGATCGGTTCGGCGGCGTCGAAGCGCGCGTCGGGGTTGATCTACGAGGAGATCTTCGCAGCCTTCTCGGCCTACAAGATCGACTGGACAGCCGACCGCGATGCCGGTGCCAAGTATCGGCCCCGCGCTGACGGGACCGACTACTACGGCATCCTCCACGGCGCCGCCGGGATCCCGACCGTGCTGTCGGAGGCGGCGTTCATCACCAACCCGCCAGAAGAGGCGCTGCTCGTCGACCCCGCCTTCCAGGCTGTCGAGGCGAGCGCGTTCACGCGTGCGGTGATCCGCTACGTCACCACCGCGGATCCTGGGTCTGGCTTCGTCGAGCCATACCCGCGCACCGAGCCCGCCGGCTCAGGAGGCGGTGCCACAGGCTGCGTCGACCCACCCCTGCGCTGAGGCCGGCATCCGGTGGGCAAGGGCAAGGGGGCGGCGACAGCGCAGCGGCCGTCGTCGGCTTGGTCGATCCGTGCTGGCTGTCGGGACCAGCATGGCCGGCATCTCGTGGACGGCGTCGCATCGAACTCGTGCGCTGGTGACTCATGGCAACCCGGTTCTGCACAAGTGTTCGGTTCTGCACGAGTGCGGCCGAGGTGGCGGTCGCCGACTCGTGCGCTGGTGACTCATGGCAACCCGGTTCTGCACAAGTGTTCGGTTCTGCACGAGTGCCGAACCGACACCGCCCTCGGTGCGCCCGTGATCTGGCTCAGGTCGATCGCTCATCGTCACCGACCCGCCCACAGGTACCGACGCTCGGAGCGGATCAGAAGGGCGGCGGGGGCGGCGTGTCGTCCGTAGGCGGGGCCCACTGCGCTTGGTCGGCGTCCTGGGCCGGCTCAGCTTCTGGCGGCGAGGTCTCGGGGGTGCCCGACGCAAACGCGGGGACGGGCGCGGTCCCAACGGAGGTGACTGCCATCTCGTCGGGTTCGCCGAGCGCAAGGGCGATCCCGTGGCCCGCCGCCACCAGGCCGATGCCGGCGGCCATGAAGAGCATCCCGCCCACGGTGGCGTCGTCGGTCATGTCGCCGAGGAACACGCCCGCCCCGATGGCGGTGGCGGCGCCGCCCAGCCAGGCGGTGACCCGTCGACCGACCGAGGCGCCGTGCCAAGCGAGGGCGGCGCCGTGCCAAGCGAGGGCGGCGCCGATGACCAGAGCGAGCAGCCCGGTCCCGGCCTGCTCGAGGTCGTCAGCCATGAAGAGGGTGCCGGCGAACAACGTGGGGAGGGTGGCCAGCGCGAAGGGTGTGGCCACGCCGTGGTGGCCTCGCTTGTCGAGCCGGCGGCAGGCGAGGAGGTATGCGAGGCCGAGCCCGAGCGAGATCAGGCCGAGGGTGGTCGGGTCGGGCACGTGGAACGACGGACCGTTGGTGCCGCTGTCGAAGCTGCTGCCACCGATCGCCCCAGTCGAGTCGCCGAAGCTGGTTGACGACGACGAGCGGAAGCCGCCGAGGAATCCGAACGGTGCCTCGAACACGTGCTCAGTGAGCTGGAGGATCGTGAGCCAGAAGCCGAGGAGGCCCGCGCCCAGGAAGAAGGGCCGTCCCCGTCCCGGCCCGACGGCGTAGGCGCCGAGCCACGCCACCGTTGACGCGATCAGGATCCCGTTGGTCGAGTACGGCGGGAAGCCGCCTTGGTCGAACGTGAGGAAGAAGACGAGGGGCGGTACGCCGAGCGCCGCGGCCGCGACGCCCGCCGTGGCCAGCGGACCCTGGCGCACCGCGGCGAGGGTGAAGAAGCCGGCCGCCACGATCAGGGCGGACAGCACGATGCCCGGCGCCCGGTTGAAGTCGCCATCCGACGCGCCGGTGTCGGCAGCGATCACCAGCGCTCCGAGGACGGCGAGCGCGCAGCCGGCACCGGCGATGGCGATCGAGGCACGCGGCTCGGCTCGGCGGCTCCCGCGGGCGCCGAGCGAGTCGAGGAACGATGCCGTCGGGACGACCTCCATGGGTTCGGTCATGGCTGAGACGGTACGGCGAGGTCCCGGGCTGATCGGGGACCCGAGACGCGACGATGCCCCGACCGGAGCCGGGGCATCGTCAGCGATCCGTCAGGTTCGGGTGCGGTCAGCGACCGATCAGAACGGGGCCGAGCCCGAGCCGCCGCCGGATGGGGCGGAGTCGTCGCCTTCCTGGAACTTGAGGAAGCCGCCCGCGGCAAGCCCGAGCGAGGCAAGCGCGGCGAGGAAGAGCCCGAAGGCGCGCTTGACGATGGACGACGGGTCCTCGCCGATGAGGAGCTTGAGCACCACGAGCAGCGCGGCGAGCGCGCCGGCCCCGAGGAACGCCTGGCCCCACGGGATGGGCAGGTCGGGGAGCTTCACGTCGAAGAACTTGTTGGCGATGACCACGCCGGCGGCGATCAGGCCGAGCAGCATCGGGAGCGTGGCCCAGAAGAACCCGACGTCGCTGCCGCTGGCGGAGGCCGAACCTCCCAGCGGGCCGAAGTCGACCTTGAACCAGGGCAAGAAGTAGGCGATGAAGAGCACGATGCCTGATCCCGCGATGATCTTGTCGCTTGTCGTGAGCTTGTTCATGTCCACGGTCCGCCTCCAGAGATGGATGTTGGGAGCGCCACGACGGTAACGCACCCCAATCCACCCACGACGGACCATCTGCCCCGGAAATCCGTCGTGGGAGCGGCTGATACGTTCGCTGGGTGCGCATCGCCGTCCTCGCCTCGGGCAGCGGAACCCTGTTGGAGGCCATCCTCGCTGACGGCATCGCCGTATCCCTCGTTGTCGTCGATCGCCCCTCGCTCGCCCTCGACGTAGCCCAGGCCCACGGCGTGGAGGCTCGCCTGGTGGCGCGGTCGAGCTATGGCGACGACTTCGACCGGGTGGCCTACACCCGAGAGGTGGTCGCGCTGCTGCTGGCGGCCGACATCGATCTCGTGGTGATGGCCGGGTTCGGCACGGTGTTCGCCGAGCCCATCCACGAGGCCTTCGAGCACCGCATCCTCAACACCCACCCCGCGCTGCTGCCTGCCTTCAAGGGCTGGCATGCCGTGCGCGCGGCGCTCGACTACGGCGTGAAGGTCACCGGCTGCACCATCCACGTCGCCACGCTCGAGGTCGACGCCGGCCCGATCCTGGCCCAAGAAGCCGTCCCGGTGCTCGACGACGACGACGAAGCCTCGCTCCACGAGCGCATCAAGGCTGTCGAGCGTCGCCTCTACCCCCAGACCATCCGGGCGGTCCTGGCCGCCCCGGCGATCCTCAAGAAGGAGTCCACCCACTGATGCGGGCGCTGCTCTCCGTGTACGACAAGTCCGGCATCGTCGAGCTCGCTCGCGAGCTGCGCGGGATGGGCTGGGACCTCATCTCCAGCGGTGGCACCGCCGCGACCCTGCGAGAGGCCAACCTCGCGGTCACCGACATCGCGGAGCTCACGGGGTTCCCGGCGATCCTCGGCCACCGGGTGGTCACGCTGCACCCCAAGGTGCACGGCGGGATCCTCGCCGACCGCCGCAACCCCGATCACCAGGCCGACATGAGCACCTACGGGATCGACCCGATCGACCTCGTGGTGTCGAACCTCTACCCCTTCGGCGCCGACACCTCGAGCTTCGAGCACGGTGCCACCCGGGCCGAGGAGCTCATCGACATCGGCGGGCCGGCCATGATCCGCGCCGCGGCCAAGAACTTCAAGGACGTTGGCATCCTCACCCATCCCTCCGACTACCAGGTCGTAGTGGACGAGCTGAAGGACGGTGGCGTTCTCTCCGACGCCACCAAGCGAGCGCTGGCCCGCAAGGCGTTCGCCCACACCGCCGCGTATGACGCGTCGATCGTGTCGTGGTTCGACGCCGTGGCCGGCGACCCGCTGCCGCCCACGATCCACCTCGCCCTCGAGCGCGTGCAGGACCTCCGCTATGGCGAGAACCCCCACCAGACGGGTGCTCGCTACCGCTCGGTGGGCAGCACCTCGTGGTGGGACGGCGTGGAGCAGCACGGCGGCATGGCCCTCAGCTACCTCAACCTCTTCGACGCCGACGCGGCCTGGGGCCTCGCCAACGACCTGGCCGCCGTCACGGGCCAGCCCGCGGTGGCCATCATCAAGCACGCCAACCCCTGCGGCGCGGCGGTGGCCGGCACGCTCGCCGATGCCTACCAGCGCGCCTTCGAGTGCGACGAGCGCTCTGCCTTCGGTGGCATCGTGGCGCTGTCGCACCCCGTCGACGACGCCACTGTGGAGCGCATGATCGCCGCCGCCCAGGCCGACGTCGTCATCGCTCCTGGCTACGGCCCCGGCGTGATCGAGGCGCTCACCAAGAAGCGCAAGAACACCCGGCTGCTCACCGCCGCGCCGCCCACGCCCGACGCGCACCAGATCCGCCAGCTCACCGGGTCGTGGCTCGTGCAGGATGCCCACCACTTCGCCGCCGCCAGAGCCGACTGGCGGGTCGTGACCAAGCGCCAACCCACCGACGCCGAGTGGGCCGACGCCGAGCTGGCCTGGCGCCTCGTGGGCTGGGTGAAGAGCAACTCCATCGTGCTCGTGAAGGACGGTACGGCGTGGGGCATCGGCGCCGGTCAGCAGAACCGCGTGGAGGCAGGCCAGATCGCGGCGGCCAAGGCCGCCGGCCGTGCTGCCGGAGGGGCGTGTGCCAGCGACGCCTTCTATCCCTTCCCCGATGGGATCGAGGCCGCTGCCGAGGCTGGTGTGGCGGTGGTGATCCAGCCCGGCGGCTCGGTGAAGGACGACCAGATCATCGCCACGGCCGACGAGCTCGGCCTGGCCATGGTCTTCACCGGCGAGCGCCACTTCCTCCACTAGGCGCATCGCCGCACCGACCCGTCGACCCGTCAGGCAACCCTGCGACACCAGCAGCGATCCTGCTGGGTTCACGGTCGCAGGCTCGCGCTGAGCAGGCCCCGATGAGCTCGGCCTGACTGCCGCGTAGAGTCCCAAGGATGAGCGCTGTGATGATGCCCGGGCAGCCCGTGGCCGAGGCCGTGTTCGCCGACCTCGTGCCGAGGATCGAGAAGCTGCGCGCCAACGGGCACACCCCCGGACTTGCCACGTTGCTCATCGGCGACGACGAGCCGTCCGCCCGCTACGTGGGCATGAAGATGCGCAAGGCCGAGGAGCTGGGCTGTCACAGCCCCCACGTGCACCTGCCGAACGACGCCACCACGGCCGATGTCATCGACGCTGTGCAGCGCCTCAATGACGACCCCGGGGTCGACGCCATGCTCGTGCAGCACCCCGCGCCGCCGCAGATCGACTTCGACGCAGTGCTCATGGCCGTCGACCCCGACAAGGACGTCGACGGCATGCACCCCACCAACGTCGGACGGCTTGCGCTCGGCATCCCCGGTCCCGTCTCGTGCACGCCGGCCGGGATCGAGGCGATCCTCGCTCACTACGGCGTGCCGGTGGCGGGGCGGCACGTGGTGATCGTCGGCCGGGGTGTCACGATCGGCCGCCCGCTCGGCATCTTGCTCTCGCAGAAGCGGCCGACGGCCAACGCCGCCGTCACCATGGTCCACACTGGCGTGCCCGACTGGGCCGACTACAGCCGGGAGGCCGACATCCTCGTCGCCGCTGCTGGCGTGCCTGGGATGATCCAACCTGAGCACGTCCGGCCCGGCGCCGTGGTGGTGGGGGCGGGCGTTCGCTACGAGGGTCGTACCCTGCTCCCCGACGTCGACGAGGCCTGCGAGGAGGCCGCCGGTTGGATCACGCCGCGGGTGGGAGGGGTCGGCCCGACCACGATCGCCATGCTCTTCCGCAACCTCGTCGAGGCCGCCGAGCGCCGAGCCGTCGGGGGCTGAGGTGGCGGGCACCCTCACCGAGCTCCCGCCCATCGCCATCGCCGGTCACGTGCCGACGAGCCGCGGCAACATCGACCACCCCATGCGGATCATGACGCGGCGCGCGGCGGGCCTCCACCCCGGTGGATGGGACGACGCAGCGCGCGCCGAGGTGGCGGCCTTCTTCGACGGGCTGGCCCCCGAGTGGCACACCCGCACTTCGCCCCAGCGCGATGCGGTGGTCACCGACGCGCTGACCCGAGGGTTGCCGAGTGACCTTGCCGGGGCGGACGTGTGCGTGGAGCTGGGGAGCGGCATCGGGGCCTACACGTCGATGCTGGCCGAGCGCTGGCCGCGTGTGGTGGCGGTGGAGGTCGCGCTCGAGATGCTGCGGCTGGCCCCCGCGAAGCCCGGGCACCGCGTGCTGGCCGACGGTGCCCGTCTCCCACTGGTGGACGGCGCGGCCAGCGCCGTCGTGCTGGTCAACTGCTTCTTGTTCCCCTACGAGGTCGACCGGGTGCTGGGTCCCGAGGGCGTCCTCGTGTGGGTCAACAGCAGTGGCGACGAGACCCCCATCCACCTGCCGCCCGAGGATGTCGTGGCGGCTCTGCCTGGCAGATGGTCCGGTGTGCAGAGCACGGCCGGTGCGGGGATCTGGTCGGTCGTCCGTCGCGACCGCAACCCGTGAAGGACACAAACATGCCGATCGGACCTGGCCCGACGTCAGGCCCCGGGCGTAGCGTGATCACCCCATGACGCGCATCGCCGACCTCCTCGACGCTGGGCCGACGCTGTCCTTCGAGCTCTTCCCCCCGAAGACCGACGAAGCCGAGCGAGCACTTGAGAAGTGCGTCGCTGAGCTGGCCGAGCTCCGTCCGTCGTTCGTGTCGGTCACCTACGGTGCCCTCGGCAGCACGAGGGAGCGCACCCGCGAGGTGGTGGTGCGGATCAACCGGGAGCAGCGCTTCCCGGCCATGCCCCACCTCACCTGTGTGGGGCACACCAAGGCCGACATCGCTGAGCTGCTCGACGTCTACGCGGCCAACGGCATCGAGAACATCCTGGCCTTGGGCGGCGACCCCCCTGCCGACGGCACCGACCCCGGCGGCGACTACGCGTACGCCTCCCAGCTCGTGGAGCAGGTGCGGGCGCATCGCGGGGGCTTCTCGGTGGGCGTGGCCGCCCACCCCGAGGTGCACCCCCGCTCGCCCGATCGCGTCAGCGATCGCCAGCATCTGGCCGCCAAGCTCGAGGTGGCCGACTTCGCGATGACGCAGTTCTTCTTCACGGTCGACGACTACCTGCGCCTCGTCGACGAGCTGGCCGAGCTCGGCTGCGACAAGCCCATCCTCCCGGGCGTCATGCCGATCGCCAGCGTGGCCGGCGTGCAGCGCATGGCGGCCATGAACGGCACCGCCATCCCGGCGCAGCTGCTCGAGCGGTTGCTGGCCGTCGAGGACCAGTCAGACGAGGTGGCCAAGATCGGCATCGAGGCGGCTACGGAGCTCGGCTCCGCGCTGCTCGCCGAGGACGCCCCCGGCCTGCACCTCTACGCACTCAACCGCTCCGCCGCGGTCCGCCAGATCCACGCCAACCTCGGCCTGGGCTGACATGTTCTGTGGAGGCTCACGCTCGCATGGCGAGGGCGGGCTCCACAGATCTTGTGGGGTCAGGCGCCGCGGGGGCGGTAGATGGCGGTGTGGAGCGTGCGCGCCACGGGGCGCTGGTCGGCGAGGTGGAGGACGTCGAGCTCGACGAAGCGGTGGCCCTTGTGCTCCCACTCCTTGGTGACCAGCGCACGTGCTGACACGACCTCGCCGTCGCGCACCACGCCGTGGTGCTGCACGATCGACTCCACGTGGATCCACGGCCCCAGCCGCACGTTGGCCGAGAGCACGTAGTTGGCGTCGCGCAGGATCCAGCCGGGGTGGGCGACGCCCTCATCGACGTAGATCGGCGCGGATTCGCGGACGTCGGCCACGTACTGCCTCGCCACGTCGGCATGGAACCGGTGCGGCGCCAGCCCGAAGGCAGTGCCCGGCACGAGCACCTCGGGTGCGGCCGGCGGCGGCTCGGTCGCCTGCTCGACGTCGGGCCAGTCCGCCGTGTCGGGTATCGGTGCGGCCTGGTCGGGCAGCGTGGCAGTCGCCTCCGCGCACAGCTCGCCGGTGTCGTCGTACAAGCGCATCGAGCCGTCGTCCGCCACCGAGATGTCCACGCGCTCACCGTCGTAGACAGGCTGGTGGAACCGTGCCCGCATCGTGCCGCGCTCGAGCCAGTCGAGCCCCCACGCAACCACGGGCGGGTGGCACAGGTAGGCGTACACGTCGACGCCCGGGACGAGTCCACCACGGAACCCGAAGCGCTGCGCCACGTCGTCGTCGTGGATCTTGTTGGTGGACGCTGTGGCCGTGTTGAAGGCGACAACCGAGTAGTCCCGCATCGCTGAGACACTACGAGGCGGATCTGTGGAGCGATGCACCCGCCACGCGTGCGAATCGCTCCACAGATCCTGGGTCAGGTCAGGGTGGCGAGGGCCTGGTTGAAGGTCTCGCTGGGGCGCATGACCGCGGTGGCCAGCGCCAGATCGGGGCTGTAGTAGCCGCCGATGTCGACGGGCTGGCCCTGCACCGCGAGCAGCTCGTCGGCGATTGTGGCCTCCTGCTCGGCCAGCAGAGCGGCGAGGGGAGCGAAGGTGGCGGCCAGGTCGGCGTCGCCCGTCTGGGCAGCGAGCGCCTGGGCCCAGTAGAGCGCCAGGTAGAAGTGGCTGCCGCGGTTGTCGATCTCGTTCACCTTGCGCGACGGGGAGCGGTTCTCCTCGAGCACCCGCCCGGTGGCGGCATCGAGCGTGTCGGCCAGCCCTTGGGCTCGCTTGTTCCCGGTGGTCTGCGCGAGGTGCTCGAAGGACACGGCGAGGGCCAGGAACTCGCCGAGGGAGTCCCAGCGGAGGTGGTTCTCCTTGGTGAACTGCTGGACGTGCTTGGGGGCCGAACCGCCGGCGCCTGTCTCGAACAGACCGCCGCCGTTGATCAGCGGCACGATCGAGAGCATCTTGGCGCTGGTGCCCAGCTCCATGATCGGGAACAGGTCGGTGAGGTAGTCGCGCAGCACGTTGCCGGTGACCGAGATGGTGTCCTCGCCCTTGCGGATGCGCTCGAGGGAGAAGGCGGTGGCCTCGACGGGGGAGAGGATCTGGATGTCGAGGCCCTCGGTGTCGTGGTCGTTGAGGTAGCGGCGCACCTTCTTGATGAGCTCGAGGTCGTGCGAGCGGGTGTCGTCGAGCCAGAACACGGCCGGTGTGCCGCTGGCTCGAGCCCGCTTGACGGCGAGCTTCACCCAGTCCTGGATGGGGAGGTCCTTGGCCTGGCACATGCGCCAGATGTCGCCCGGCTCCACCCGGTGCTCGAGCAGCGTTGTGCCCGACGAGTCGATCACCCGCACGGTGCCTGCGGCGGGGATCTCGAAGGTCTTGTCGTGCGAGCCGTACTCCTCGGCCTGCTGGGCCATGAGGCCGACGTTCGGCACGGAGCCCATCGTGGCGGGGTCGTAGGCACCGTTGGTTCGGCAGTCGTCGATGACCACCTGGTACACGCCGGCGTAGCTGCTGTCGGGGATCAGGGCCTTCGTGTCCTGCGGGTCGCCGGCGGCGTTCCACATCTGGCCCGACGTGCGGATCATGGCCGGCATCGAGGCGTCGACGATGACGTCGCTGGGCACGTGGAGGTTGGTGATGCCCCGGTCGGAGTCGACCATGGCCACGGCCGGCCCCTCGGCGAACGCCCGCTGGATGCCCGCTTCGATGGCGGCCTTCTCGACGGCGGGGAGCGCCTCGATGGCGGTCAGCAGGTTGGCGAGGCCGTCGTTGGCGCTGATGCCCGCGGCGTCGAGCGTGGCGCCGAACTCCGCGAACACATCGCTGAAGAAGGTGCGGACGCCGTGGCCGAAGATGATCGGGTCGGAGACCTTCATCATCGTGGCCTTGAGGTGCAGCGAGAAGAGCACGCCCTTGGCCTTGGCGTCGGCGATCTGCTCGGCGAGGAACTCGACGAGCGCCCGCTTGCTCATCACGGTTGCGTCGATGACCTCGCCGGCGAGGAGGGGGACGCTCTCCTTGAGCACGGTGGTGGTGCCGTCGTCGGCCACGAGCACGATGCGCACGGCATCGGCCTCGGTGACGGTGGTGGACCGCTCGTTCGACCGGAAGTCGCCGCTGGTCATCGTGGTCACGTGCGTCTTGGAGTCGGGGGACCAGGCGCCCATCGACTGGGGGTGGGTGCGGGCGTAGTGCTTCACCGACGCGGGGGCCCGGCGGTCGGAGTTGCCCTCACGGAGCACCGGATTGACGGCGCTGCCCTTGATCCGGTCGTAGCGCACGCGGATGTCGCGCTCGGCGTCGGTCTCGGGCTCGTCGGGGTAGTCGGGCAGCGCGTAGCCCTTGGCCTGGAGCTCGGAGATGGCGGCCTTCAGCTGGGGGGCCGAGGCGCTGACGTTGGGCAGCTTGATGATGTTGGCCTCGGGGCGCAGGGTGAGCGCACCGAGCTCGGCGAGGTCGTCGGACACTCGCTGCTCGGCGCTGAGGTGCTCTGGGAAGCTGGCGAGGATGCGACCGGCGAGCGAGATGTCCCGCGTCTGCACCTCGACGCCCGCCGCGCCGGCGAAGGCCTGGATGATGGGCAGCAACGAGTAGGTGGCCAGGGCCGGGGCCTCGTCGGTGTGGGTGTAGATGATCGTCGAGCTCACCGGGCGAGGCTATCCACCGGCCCTGACGGTGGACGAGTGCTCGCGACCGCGCGCGCCGGTCGGTAGCGTGGCTCTGGATGTCACACGCCCTTCGTAGGGTCCGGGTGTGACCAGAGCGACGAGAGGGTTGGCCGCAGTGGATGGAGCCGCACAGCGAAAGCGGGCGACGGCCACGTCCGCCTTCGGTGTGTCTCGGCGCGAGAACCACGATGCGAGTGGGTTCTATGCCCGGTTCACGGCCCCCACGGTGAGCACCGACGACACCGTCGAGCCGCCCGGCGTGGTCGACCAGATCTACGTCGGCGACGCTCGCCACATGGACCGCGTGCGCCCCTCGTCGGTGGCCCTGGCGGTCACCTCCCCGCCCTACTTCGCCGGCAAGGCCTACGAGGAGCAGCTCGGCGAGGGCCACATCCCGGCCACCTACGTCGAGTACCTCACGATGCTGGAAGACGTCTTCGCCGAGTGCGTCGACAAGCTCGAGGCCGGCGGTCGGATCGCGGTCAACGTGGCCAACCTCGGGCGCAAGCCCTACCGCTCGCTCTCGGCCGACGTGATCGGCATCCTGCAAGACCGTCTCGGTCTCCTGCTGCGAGGCGAGGTCATCTGGCGCAAGGCGCGTGGCGCCGGCGGAAACTGCGCGTGGGGCTCGTTCAAGCAGCCGGCCAACCCCGTGCTGCGCGACCTCACCGAGCGGGTGGTGATCGCCAGCAAGGGTCGCTTCGACCGCGCCGTGAAGGGCCCCGATCGAGCCGGGTCGGGCCTGCCCAGCACGGCCACCCTCACCGCCGATGAGTTCATGGACGCCACGCTCGACGTGTGGGAGCTGGCGCCCGAGAGCGCCAACCGCGTGAACCACCCCGCGCCCTTCCCGGTGGAGCTGCCGCAGCGCCTCATCGATCTCTACACGTACCGCGGCGATGTCGTGCTCGACCCGTTCATGGGTTCGGGCACCACGGCCGTCGCCGCCGTGCGCACCGGCCGCCACTACCTCGGCTACGACACCGACGACGCCTACGCGAAGGCGGCCCGCGAGCGGGTGGCGGCGGAGGCAGATGCGATCGCCGCCTCCCCGCCGGTCCCGCAGCCCGACAAGGCGTCGGTGGCAGCCTGCGAGCTGCTCGAGGGCGCCGGCTTCGCCGTGGCCGACGCCAAGGTCACCAAGCGCCGGCGCTTCGCCGGCGGGCTGGCGGTCGACTGGATCGCCACCGACACGGCGGGGGCCGAGTGGCTCGTGCTCGTCGCGGGCGCCAGCACCGTCGTGCGCACCGGCTTGCGTCGCTCCGACGTGCTGTTCCGCACCTTGGGCGAGGCGTCCGTGCTCACCCAGGCCGGCCATCGCGTGCTCGTGCTCACCACCGACCTGCCGGTCGCCCGCTCGGCGCCGTTCGCGGCCTTGGCCGCCGCCCGCGGCGCGGGTCTGGTCGACGCGGTGGAGCTCGGGGCAGCCGGAGCGGCGGAGCGCCTGGCCGCGTACGCGACGGGTGCCAGCGAGCCGGTCGGCGATCTCCTCCCCGGCACCTGAGCTTGTGCGGTCATCGGCGGCACCCCCCGAGCTTGTGCTGCGAGTGCACACCCAGTGTGCGCTGAGCGCACAGGCTGAGGGGTTGTAGGTGCCGTCGGCCAAGACCGAGATCACCGAGATCGTCACCGGGTTGGCCATCACCGGCGCGCCCACCCTCGAATCCGCGCTCGCCAGGCGGTGCGTCGCCAACGTTGGCGACGACGTGTGGGAGCGCCTCGTCGACCTCGAGCGCGGCGGCCAGCATCGGCAGGAGTTCGCCGCCGCGTGGGCCAACGGGCAGGCCTTCCTACGAGCGACCGAGGGCCTCCGCGGCCGGCCGCCCCAGGTGGTGGAGTGGAAGGGCCCCACCCAGGCGCCGGGCGACGACGTGGTGCCGGCCGACCTGCGGATCGATCACGTGTGGCTCGTGAGCTGCAAGTACCTGTCCAAGGTGCTGGCCAACGCCGCGCCGGCCCGCCTGTTCGAGCGCGGCTTGGCTGGCGGGCCGAGTCGCACAGCCGGCGACTGGTACGACGAGGTGGCGGCGGAGGAGTACCAGGCACTGTTCGCGCAGGTGCGCCTCGAGCTCGGCACCCGCGCGTCGCTCCCGCCCCACGCCGCCGATCTCACGACGACCCACCGGGCCGAGCTGCGGGCCTATCTCGATGCCGGGTGGTCGGCCGACGCGCAGGCGGCCTATCGCACCCTCGCGGTGGCGGTGGGCAAGGCGTCGGCCGAGCGCTGGAAGCGAACGCTGGCCAAGCGCGCCGACGCTGAAGCCGTGCTCTGGCGGTTGCTGCGCATCGGGAGCGCGCCGTACTTCGTGCTCGGCGCCCAGCGCGATCGCACCCTGCGTCTCCGTGTGATGACCCCGTGGGACTGGCGCCAGGCCTTCGAGCTCAAGCGAGTCGACGTGTGGGGCGACGACGCCGGTCAGCCGCAGGTGCGCTGGCAGGCCCGTGTGCGAGCGCGAGCCACGGGGGAGGAGCTCGCCGTCGACGGCCACGTCGAGGTGCGGTGGAGCCACGGCCGCTTCGGCAAGCCTCCGGAGGCCAAGGCCTACCTCGACACGCCGCACCACCACGTGCCTGGCTACGTCGAGCTGCGCTAGTGCCGTGTCAGGTGACGTTCGGTGGTTGACGGCGAGTCAGGGGCGCCGACGGCAAGGACGCAGGACGACGCACTCCCCCAGCGAATGCGAGGACGAGGACGCCGCCAGCGGTGTTCCTGACCGGCGGCAAACGTCGCAAACGTTGCCTGAAACGGCGCTAGTCAGCCGGTCTCGGCGACCGCCTTGAGGCGCTCGAGGGTGGCGCGCATCCCGTCGCGCATCTCCTCGTCGTGATCGGCCACGCCTCCGAGGGCGAGCACAGAGAACACGCGAGCGAGCAGCGGCCGAGCCTTGAAGGCGGCCCGCTCTTCGGTGACGAGCGTGCCGTCGCCGTCGGGCTCGAGGCGGTAGCTCCACCGCGTGCCACTCTGCTGTGTCTCGAAGGCGAACGCGCGCCCGGGCTCCGCGGCGACCACCTCGTTCGTGGTCGACCACCGAGCGATGCCCCGCTTGTTCGTGCCCTTGAAGCGGGCGCCTACCGCGGGGCCGGCCGCCCCGCCGAGCCACCTGCCGCCCGTGCACTCGGGGCTGAGCCGGCCCGTCTGGGTGACGTCCGTGACGATGGCGTAGATCCGATTCGGCGGGGCCCCGATCCGCAGCGTGACGGCATCGGGGGAGGAGGTGGATTCGGGGGCCTCGGGCATGTGCGGACCGTACCGGACGGGCGATAGCGTCGGCGTGAGTCCACGCAAACGGCCACCGATGCCGTCAACCAGGGGGAATGCCAGTGCAGGAGCACACCAAGATCTACGTCGACGGCGCATGGGTGGCGTCGACCGGCACCGGCTCGATCGACATCTTCGACTCGACCAACGGCGAGGTCATCGCCAGCATCCCGAAGGGCACCGCCGCCGACGTCGACGCGGCCGCCAAGGCCGCCCACGCCGCCTTCCCCGAGTGGTCGGCCAAGAGCCCCGAGGAGCGGGCCAAGTTCTGCACCCGCATCTCTGAGGGCCTCGCCGGTCGCATGGACGAGATCGCCACCGTGGTCACCCGCGAGGCGGGCATGCCCAAGTGGCTGAGCCTCATGGTGCAGGCCGGCCTTCCGATCAACTCCTTCGCCCAGGCCGGTGCCGTCGCCGAGAGCTACGAGTACGAGACCACCGTCGGCAACAGCCTCGTGGTCAAGGAGCCGGTCGGTGTCGTCGGCGCCATCACGCCGTGGAACTACCCGCTTCACCAGATCGCCGCCAAGGTGGCCTTCGCCATGGCTGCCGGCTGCACCGTGGTGCTGAAGCCGAGTGAGATCGCCCCGCTCGACGCCTACATCCTCGCGGAGGTGATCAACGACGCTGGCGTGCCGGCGGGCGTGTTCAACCTCGTGACGGGCACCGGCGCCGAGGTCGGCGAGGCCATCTCGAAGCACCCGCTCATCGACATGGTGAGCTTCACCGGCTCCACCCGGGCCGGCAAGGCTGTGGCGGCCGCGGCCTCCGACACGCTCAAGCGCGTGGCCCTCGAGCTCGGCGGCAAGTCCGCCAACATCCTCCTCGACGACCTCGATGACGAGACCTTCGAGAAGGCCGTGCGCGACGGCGTGGGCAAGGCCTACCTGAACTCGGGCCAGACCTGCACCGCCCTCACCCGCATGCTCGTGCCCACCAGTCGCATGGCCGACGCCGAGCGCTTCGCCGCCGACGAGGTGGAGACGAAGTTCCAGCCGCAGGACCCGTTCGCCGACTTCGCGATGCTCGGCCCGCTCTCCAGCCAGGCCCAGGTAGACCGCGTGAACAGCTACATCCAAAAGGGCATCGACGAAGGGGCCAAGCTCGTCACCGGTGGCACCGGCAAGCCCGAGGGCCTCGAGGGCGGCTACTTCGTGAAGCCGACGGTGTTCTCGAACGTCACCAACGACATGACCATCGCCCAGGAGGAGATCTTCGGGCCGGTCCTGTCGATCCTCCCGTACGACACCGAGGACGACGCCGTCGCCATCGCCAACGACTCGCCCTACGGCCTGTCCGGCGGCGTGTGGG